>NZ_PNDI01000067.1:0-48909 GCF_005887465.1 Pseudoalteromonas sp. S1610
TAAGTAAGAACCGAGCAACAAAGAGTTAATTGCCCCTAGGCAGAACCCTTCGGGCAGCGCCTGTTTGGCATTTATTCCACGTTATCGCCTATTTATGGGGAATAACCACACTTCATAGGCTCTGCCTTGCCTAAATACCAAACAGACTGCTGCAAATTCAACCTTGAAAGGTCAACAGACCCTAGTTAATTACTTAGCTTTAAACAGTTTGTACGTACAAATTCAGACGGTAGCTCGGTAATAACCGCTGCGCGTTGTTTAGGGCAGAAAAACGCATACACTTCATTTGAAAAATCATCATTTATAGAGCGGCTAACGCGGTATAAAGCGGAGTTAAAACTGCTATCTATTCGAAAGTGATCCTTAACAACGTAATCTTTGTCTAAGTACCACATTAAAGTAATACCTTCGTTATTAGCATATTGGGTTAGTACGGTACGCAAGGTTGAGTCACGTTGGAAGCGACGCGGGCCTACTTCTCCACTCCAATTTAAAGGCATAGGCTCTACTACAAAAGAACGCTGGTTTAGCGCTCTGTCGAGGCTAAGATCGGGTTTTTCGAGTTCAATTACAAATTTGTCATTGTCTTTATTGACAGAAATTCTATCTCGGATTGATGCATAAAACCGCGATAACCCTTCAGCCGCAGCGTTAGTGGTTTGTTGATAATTAAGTGACGACGAACCATTTAGTAGAAAGTAAATGGCTGCACCAATTAACAATAAAGCTAAAAGTATATATCTAATCCAAAACCACATGGCTGTTACTCATCTTTGTTATTTTAATAACCCATCTTTAATAGAAAGAGGGGGCGTCTTTATCGGGTCGTGTTTTAAAGCGTCTATGCAACCACATATATTGTTCAGGGGCGGCATTTATTGATTGTTCCATGCGCTGATTAACACGTGTTACATCGGCTTTATCATCGCCGCTCGGGAAGTTTTCAAGCTCAGGCACGATTTCTAAGTGATACTTTCCGTTGTTATCCCTATAAGCAATTAAGCTCATTGTTTCGCAGTTTTTACTACCTGCAAACATTAGTGTACCAGTGGTTGTGGCTGTATCGGGTACTGCGTAAAAAGGCACAAACTCACAGCGGTTACGGCCATAATCCTGATCGGGTAAGTAATAGCACAGCTTTTTATTTTTTAATGATTTTAATAATCCTTTTACGTCTTTTTTTCCAACCATGTACTCGTTAGATCGAAGGCGTCCATTGGTGGTAAAGTATTCCATAAGCGGATTGTTATGCGGGCGGTAAAAGCCAATACCTTGGCACTTCAAACCCATTACACGACTTGTCATTTCAAGATGAAGTATATGTGGAACAAGTAATAAAACGCCTTTTCCTGATTGTTGTACGCGCTCAAAGTGCTCAAGCCCTTTTATTGATCCCAATACTTTTTTGACCCGCCATTGTGGCCACCACCAAGCCATACCGGTTTCAACCATGGCAATACCAGTATTTTCCATGTTCTTAAGTACCAGCTGTTGTTGCTCGGCTTCGCTCATTGCGGGGAAGCAGCGTTTAATATTAACTTCAGCAATATGCCTTCTACGCTTCATATATTTATGAACCAAGCGTCCTAGCTGCTTACCCATAGCTAATTGTAGTTTTTGCGGTAACCAAGAAATGAGATATAAAAACAAAACACCAATCCAGGTTAGCCAATAACGAGGACCTAAAAAAGAGGCTTTAAAAGGGGATGAGTTAACCACAAAAATTTCTCTAAAAATAAAAGGCTAGTTTAACGCTATGTGTTAAAAAATACAAAAAGCCAGCAAAAAGCTGGCTTTAGTGATTATTTATAATGAAGTCGTTTGCTTAGTTAACGGTATTTAAACCTTGGTTTATACCCACTAAATCTTCACGGCTCAATGTTCCTGTTGCTTGTTTTAAGCGAAGCGTTGATACAACATAACGATAACGTACATCGGCAAGGTTACGCTTTGCATTGTACAAGTTTTGCGTACTAATTAGTACATCAACGATAGTACGTGTACCTACCTCAAAACCCGCTTCAGTGGCTTTTAATGCACTTTCAGCTGAGATAACTGCTTGTTCGAGCGCTTTAAATGTTGCAATGTCAGATACCACTTGATTGTAAGAAGTAATTACAGAGCGAGTTACTGCACGATAATCGGTTTCAAAATCTTGGCTAGCAGCAACGTAAAATGCACGTGCTTGATCTGTTGCAGCAACCGTTGCGCCACCTGAGTAAAGTGGGACGCTAAAGTTTAGTCCAATAGAGGTTGAATCAGAACGAGGCTGGTCGTCAAAACTAGCGCCATTTAACTCACTATCTGTTAATGAGTCGCCGTAGCTAGCATTTAACGTTAGTTTTGGGTAATGACCTGCTTTTGCGAGTTTAATTTGTTCTTTAGCTATATCAACCGTTATTTTTGATACTTGCAGATTTAAGTTTTTGTCTTTAGCTATTTTAACTAAATCAGTTGCAGGCGTACTTGGCTTAACAGTAGAAAATGTTTCGGTGTTTAACATATCCAGCTTTGCGTGGTACTTACCAGTGATCTCACGTAGCTGCTCACGGGCTGTTTCTACCGCATTATTAGCAATGATCTCTTGCGCTACTGAATTATCAAATTGTGCTTGTGCTTCATGTACATCGGTAATAGCTGTTAAACCTACAGCGTAACGCTGTTTAGTTTGTTCAAGTTGGCGCTCAATGGCACGTTTTTCAGCTTGTACAAATTCAAGGTTATCAATAGCGCTAAGTACGTTAAAATAGCCCTCAGCAACACGCACAATTAGGTTTTGCTTGGCAAAGTCGTATTGGCCGCTTGCTTGAAGTGCTTGTTTGTCGGCTATACCTAATGAATTCCATGCGCCTAAATCAAATAACGTTTGGCTTAAGCTAATACCACGAGAAAACTCGTCGTTTTCAGCATTAATTTTATCAAGAGAAGATAAATCCTCAGATTGTCTGAAGGAAGTTGAGTCAGACTTTGTGTAACTCATAGTCAAGCCAATTTGCGGTAATAGTGCGCTCATAGCGCGATCGCTTTGGTATGATTGAGCATCAGCTTGGGCTTTTGCTTTTAAAACGGTAGGATCGTTGGCTGTTGCGATTTCAAAAACTTGAAGTAAATCTTCAGCATTGGCTACGGTTGAGCCCAATGCGCATGATAAACTAACCAGTGCTGCAAGGATGTTCTTTTTCATGTGATGTTCGGTCCTTAGACAATTTTTGTACTACAGGCATGTTAACCTGTTTTACTTAATAACTAAAAAAAAAATTAGTAAAACAACGTTCTCAAGTGTAACAGAATATATACCTAACACGCCTCATTTGCTCAATTTAGCGTTTTAATAGGGCTGGTAATCAAAGCGTTGATGTATCTGCGCTTCCAAAAAGGAAATAAAAAATATGGCGAATAAAAGTCGTACTCAATTTACCCATGATGATGTGAGATTAAAACCGGTTGAAAATTTGTATAGCGGTTTTTTTAAAATAAACCTTTATCAATTTCAGCATGCTCTGTTTGCTGGTGGAGAGTCTGAGGTTATTCGTCGAGAAATTTTAGAGCGTGGCGATGCGGTCGCGGTATTACCTTATGATCCAGTCACTGAGCAAGTATTGCTTATAGAACAAATTCGAATTGGCGCAATTAAAAGCAAACATACGCCTTGGCTGTTAGAATGTATAGCGGGTATGACCGATGGCAGTGAAGATTACGAAGCGGTTGTTAAAAAAGAAGCGCTTGAAGAAGCGGGGCTTAATTTAACAGAACTTGAGTTTATGTTGTCTTATCTTTCAAGCCCCGGCGGTACTACAGAGCGTTTGTTCTTATATTTAGCTCACGCCGATTTAAGCCAAATGAGTACTGGCATTTATGGGTTAGAAACCGAAGGTGAAGATATTAAAACCCATATTATGCACGTAGACGAAGCACTACAGCGACTTAATACTGGTGAAATAGATAATGCTGCTACCGTAATTTGCTTGCAATGGTTAGCGCTAAATCGCGATAAGATACGTAAAAAGTGGGCATAGTTTTTATTTTTTAATAGTAATGGCGGTATTTTGACAGCACTTTTAACCACTAATCGATACATTCAAAGCCTTCCAAAGTATTTAACGCTTTGTGAGCACAATTACGTACGCCTTTTAAAACTACTGCCTCATGAGCAAGTGATTGGCAATGTAAGAGAAATTAAATTAGGGCACAGTGAATTTGCAATTCACATAGATGATAGTGCTAAGTACACACTTGATGTTTCTATTAAACAGTTAAATGGCATGCTCGTTGGCATTGCACCGCTGTATTTAACGGTACGTTTGTACAATGATGCGAAGGTGGCTGAAATTGTTCATCATGACTACCACCAACGAATTAAGCCTTCTTATGGTTACCCTAACCCAAAAATGCATCAAAAAGATGAAAAATATCAGTTAAATGCTTTTTTGTATGACTGGTTGGTAGCGTGTGTTGAAAGAGGTCAATCAACACTTAATTGGGATGTAAATAATGGCTTGGTTTGATGACATCTATTATTTTGAACAAACTACGCTTCGAATTGCACACCTAACTGATTGCCACCTTTTTAGTGATAAAGATGCTGAATACTTTGGCGTTAATACCGCTGAACATTTTGTTATAGCATTGGCCGATATAGCAAAGCAGCAGCCTGATGCGTTGATATTTGGTGGTGACCTAACGCAAGATCACAGCTTTAATTCGTATTTATTATTTGCAGAACTTATTCATAATAGTGACGTTGATTGCCCCGTATTTTGGGTGCCTGGTAACCATGATGAGATTGAACAGCTTAATTTAATTAGTGGTGGGCAAATACAACACGCTAAACACATAGTGGCACAAGGGATTGAGCTGATATTAATTAATTCTAAAGGTAATACGCCTGCAGGGTGGGTCAGTGCCACGCATTTAGATGAAATTATGGCTTGCTTAGTTGATTCAAATAATCGTCACATTGCATTTTGTCATCACAACCCATTGCCAATTGATGGCTACCTAGATAAACATATGTTAGAAAATGGGCCGCAACTATTAAATTTATTAGTTAATAATGGTCGCGTTGATGCGCTGTTTCATGGGCATGTCCATAATGACTATCAACAGCAGTTTAGAGGGCTCAATGTTTACGCTACCCCAGCCAGCTGCGTGCAATTTAGTAAACACAGTGCGACTTGGCAGCAAGAAAATAAAGGGGCAGCTTATCGCATGCTGTATTTAAATGCTGAGCAACAACAGGTGCATATACACTCGGACGTGGTATGGTTAAACGAGTAATTTATATTCACGGTTTTAATAGCTCTGAAAAATCATATAAAGCTGTGCGCTTTGGTGAGCTTATGGCACACTATGATGTTGATTATTGTGTGCCGCGTTTAAATCATGAGCCTGTAGAGGCTATTATAGCGCTTGAACAACTATTAACACCGAATACCGTATTATTGGGCAGCTCGCTAGGTGGTTTTTTTGCCACGTATTTATCGCAGCGTTATCAAATTCCTGCGGTGGTAATTAATCCTGCCGTTGCCCCATATACATTATTAGAGCCTATACTTGGGCCTAATTATAATCCGTATCAAGATTATAATTACCAATTACAATCTCGTCATATAGATGCGTTAAAAGCATTAACGGTGACAGAGTTAAAACACCCTGAGCTGTTGTATTTATTACAGCAAACAGGGGATGAAGTGTTAAATTTTCAGCACGCAATAAAGTATTACTCACAATGTAAACAGTTAATTGAATTTGGCGGCGATCATAGCTTTAATGGCTTTGAGCGAGCTTTTTCAAGCATTGTCGATTTTCTTAAAATCAGATATTAGCGTATATAAAGATAAAAACTATGACTCAACAAAATTATAACGCCGAAGCCATTGAAGTACTTAATGGATTAGAGCCGGTAAAACGCCGCCCTGGCATGTATACAGATACCACAAGGCCAAATCATTTAGGCCAAGAGGTTATTGATAACAGTGTTGATGAAGCAATGGCTGGACATGCAACACGTATTGATGTCATTTTACATGAAGATAATTCGCTTGAGGTGAGTGACGATGGCCGAGGTATGCCAATTGACATTCACCCAGAAGAAGGTATTCCAGGAGTTGAGTTAATATTTACTAAGCTGCATGCCGGCGGTAAGTTTTCAAACAAAAACTATCAATTCTCTGGTGGCTTGCATGGCGTAGGTATCTCGGTTGTTAATGCGCTATCTACCCGCGTGGAAGTAACGGTTCGTCGTGATGCGCAGCAATTTAGAATGGCTTTTGAGCATGGCGATAAAGTTGAAGATTTAAATGTTATTGGCTCAGTGGGTAAACGCAACACTGGTACTACGGTACGTTTTTGGCCAGATACCAGCTATTTTGACTCTGCTAATTTTTCTTTGACTAAGCTTAATCACTTATTAAAAGCTAAAGCGGTTTTATGTCCAGGTTTGCGTATTAAGTTTGTAAATAAACAAACGAAAGAAACCCAAGAGTGGTTTTATGAAACAGGCTTAAAAGATTACTTAATTGAAGCCGTTAAAGGTTACGAAATACTACCTAAAGACCCATTTGTGGGTGAGTTTTCAAGTTCTATTGAAGGCGCTGATTGGGCCGTTGTATGGATGCCAGAAGGTGGTGAGTCGATAGCCGAAAGTTATGTAAACTTAATTCCTACCGCACAAGGGGGCACCCATGTAAATGGTCTGCGCCAAGGGCTCTTAGAGGCGATGCGTGAATTTTGTGAGTTTAGAAATTTATTACCACGTGGCGTAAAGCTTACCCCAGATGATATTTGGGAACGTTGTAGTTATGTGTTGTCGGTTAAAATGCAAGACCCACAATTTGCAGGGCAAACCAAAGAAAAACTCTCATCACGTTCATGTGCTGCGTTTGTATCGGGTGTAGTAAAAGATGCCTTTAGCTTATGGCTAAATGAGCACACTGATACCGCAGAGCTACTTTCTGAACTATGTATTTCAAATGCACAGCGTCGCTTACGTGCGGCTAAAAAAGTAGTACGTAAGCGAGTTACATCAGGCCCAGCATTACCAGGCAAACTGACCGATTGTAGTGCTGCTGATAATGACCGCACAGAATTGTTTTTGGTAGAGGGTGACTCAGCAGGGGGCTCAGCTAAACAAGCGCGAGATCGTGAATTCCAAGCAATCATGCCGTTAAGAGGTAAAATTTTAAATACTTGGGAAGTAGAATCAGGGCAAATTTTGGCCTCTCAAGAAGTGCACGATATTTCAGTTGCGCTAGGTATAGACCCAGACTCAGCCGATATGTCGGGACTACGTTATAATAAAATTTGTATATTAGCGGATGCTGACTCCGATGGACTGCATATTGCCACCTTACTGTGTGCCTTATTTGTTCGCCATTTCCCACAATTAGTTAAAACCGGCCATGTGTATGTTGCTATGCCACCGTTATTTAGAATTGATATTGGTAAAGATGTTTACTACGCGCTGGATGAAGATGAAAAAACCGGTATCTTAGCGCGCATAGAAGCAGAAAAGAAACGTGGCAAAGTAAACGTACAACGCTTTAAAGGTTTGGGCGAAATGAACCCGCTACAATTGCGTGAAACAACCATGGACCCTAATACTCGTCGTTTAGTACAGCTTACTCTTGATGAAGAGCAGCAAACAATGGAAATGATGGATATGCTACTCGCTAAAAAGCGCTCATCAGATCGCCGTCAATGGCTAGAGGATCATGGTAACAAGGCACAAGTTTAATAAGCCTTTGGGCTTTAAAACAGGAGAGGCAAATGAATAAATTATTTAGCACACTGTTGTTACTGGGCTTAATATCATCGCCAGTGATGGCGAAAAATATACTCGACAAGCTGACCGCTGCACCGGGTTTTGAAATCAGCTTATTTGCTGATGATGTTGAAAATGCACGGCAAATTGCAGTATCAAGCCGAGGTATTGTGTATGCAGGGTCGCGTAAGGCGGGTAATGTATATGCACTGATTGACCATAACAGCGATGGCGTGGCAGATAAAAAAATAGTGATTGCAGAGGGATTAAATATGCCCTCGGGTTTAGCAATTAAAGGGGGTGACTTATATGTTGGTGAAGTGCACCGTATTATCCGTTTTAAAAATATCGATAAACACCTCAAAAACCCTGAGTATGAAGTGTTTTATAGCGATTTACCGTCAGAGCGTCATCATGGTTGGAAATTTTTGCGTTTTGCACCAAACGACGAGCTGATAATTCCCGTGGGCGTACCGTGTAATATTTGTGAGGAAGATGCTCGCTTTGGCCGTATTTTTTCGTTAAATACCGATACCAAAGAAATAACGACTTTAGCCAAAGGTGTACGTAATACGGTGGGTTTTGACTTTCATCCTAGTACGCAAATGCTATGGTTTAGTGATAACGGCCGCGACATGATGGGGGATGATATTCCACCTGATGAGCTAAACCGCATTACTAAGGAAGAAGAGCACTTTGGTTTTCCATACGTGCATGGTGGCGTTATTGTTGATCCTGAGTTTGGTGAAGGCAAAAATATTGCTGATTACACTCAACCTGCATTGGCATTGGGGGCGCATGTTGCGCCATTGGGTATTCATTTTTATACCGGCAAACAGTTCCCAGATAGCTACAAACAACAGTTATTTGTTGCTGAGCATGGTTCATGGAACCGCTCTAAAAAGGTTGGTTATAAAGTGGCTGTGGCAACCATAGAAAATGCCAAAGTAACTAAATATACGCCACTGATCACCGGCTTTATGCAAGACGAAACGACATTTGGACGCCCTGTTGCATTTGCACAATTAAATGATGGCAGTCTATTGGTAAGCGATGATTACGCTAACGTAATTTACCGCGTAAGCTATAAGAAAAACTAGGTAAGCTTTAATGAGTGATACAGATACCTTGCTAATGCAAGGAATTGAACAGCAAACAATGGGGCGTTTTACCGAAGACGCCTATTTAAATTATTCAATGTACGTGATCATGGATCGTGCCT
Organism: Pseudoalteromonas sp. S1610; assembly: GCF_005887465.1. Classification (GTDB taxonomy): domain Bacteria; phylum Pseudomonadota; class Gammaproteobacteria; order Enterobacterales; family Alteromonadaceae; genus Pseudoalteromonas; species Pseudoalteromonas undina. Next base: position 8,985 of record NZ_PNDI01000067.1, read on the forward strand.
TACCGCACGTTGGTGACGGTTTAAAACCCGTTCAGCGTCGTATTATTTATGCGATGAGTGAACTGGGGTTATCGGCAAGTGCTAAATACAAAAAATCAGCCCGTACCGTGGGTGATGTATTAGGTAAATACCATCCTCACGGTGATAGTGCCTGTTATGAAGCCATGGTACTTATGGCGCAGCCGTTTTCTTATCGCTACCCGTTAGTTGATGGTCAAGGTAACTGGGGTGCTGCAGATGATCCGAAGTCGTTTGCGGCAATGCGTTATACCGAAGCGCGTTTATCTAAATTCTCTGAAGTATTACTTAAAGAGTTAGGCCAAGGGACTGTTGATTGGACGCCAAACTTCGACGGCACCATGGATGAACCATTAGTATTGCCATCGCGCTTACCGCATATATTACTTAATGGTGTCACCGGTATTGCGGTAGGTATGGCAACCGATATACCGCCGCATAATGTGCGTGAAGTAGCCAGTGCCTGTTGTTTATTACTTGATAAACCAAAAACAGAACTCGAAGAGTTATTGGATTTAGTGCATGCGCCTGATTATCCAACTGATGCTGAAATAATTACTCCAAAAGCTGATATTCACAAAATTTATAAAACCGGTCGTGGCTCAATTAAAATGCGCGCTGTGTATTGTGAAGAGCAGGGCGATATAGTTATTACTGCGTTACCGCATCAATGTTCGGGTGCAAAAGTACTTGAGCAAATTGCAGCGCAAATGAACGCTAAAAAGCTGCCGATGGTGGCCGATTTACGTGATGAATCTGATCATGAAAACCCGACCCGTATTGTGATTGTGCCGCGTTCAAACCGAATTAAAGCTGAGCCATTAATGGCACACTTATTTGCCACCACCGATCTTGAAAAAAATTACCGCGTAAATTTAAACATGCTCGGCTTAGATGGCCGTCCACAAGTTAAAGATTTACGTAGTATTTTAACAGAGTGGTTAACCTTTAGACGCGAAACGGTACGTCGTCGCTTGCAATATCGACTTGATAAAGTACTGGCTCGATTACATATTTTAGAAGGTTTACTGGCTGCCTTTTTAAATATTGATGAAGTTATAGAAATCATCCGCTCTGAAGATAAGCCTAAGCCAATATTGATGGAGCGCTTTGATTTAACCGATATTCAAGCAGAAGCCATTTTAGAATTAAAACTTCGCCATTTGGCAAAACTTGAAGAGTTTAAAATTCGTGGTGAGCAAGACGAATTGGCAAAAGAGCGTGACAAATTAGAGCAAACATTGGGCTCAGACCGTCGCATGTCGACCTTATTGAAAAAAGAAATTCAAGAAGCTGCAGAAATGTATGGTGATGATCGCCGCTCGCCTGTGATTGAGCGTGTAGAAGCCAAAGCACTGAGCGAAAAAGATTTAATTCCATCAGAGTCAGTCACCGTGGTGCTATCAGATAAAGGCTGGGCACGGGTTGGTAAGGGTCATGACTTAGATGTGGAAGGATTAAATTACAGAGCTGGTGATGGTTATAGAGCATCAGCGAGAGGTAAAAGTAATCAGCCTGCGGTATTTTTAGATTCAGCTGGACGTGCATTTGCCACTGATGCTCATAGTCTTCCTTCAGCGCGAAGCCAAGGCGAGCCAATGACAGGGCGCTTTAACCTAACCTCAGGCGCCAGCTTTGAGCACGTAGTAATGGGTGAGGACGCTCAAGTGTTGTTAATGGCCTCCGACGCTGGTTATGGTTTTATTACTGACTTTAAAGATTTAGTGAGCAAAAACAAAAACGGTAAAGCGTTAGTGAGTGTGCCAAAAGGTGGTGTGTTACTTTCGCCAATTCGCGTTAACGACGTGGCTACTGACTACTGTATGGCGATTTCTAACGAAGGGCGGATGTTGTTATTCCCACTGCGTGACCTACCTAAGCTAGGTAAAGGTAAGGGTAATAAAATTATTTCTATTCCGGGTGCGAAAGTACAAGCCCGCGAAGAGTTTGTAAAAGTATTAGCTGTTGTGCCGCAAGGCAGCAGTGTAACGCTGCATGCAGGTAAGCGTAAGCTGACCCTTAAACCAAGCGACCTTGAGCATTACCATGGCGAGCGAGGCCGCAGAGGGAATAAGTTACCTCGAGGTTTACAGCGCGTAGATGAAGCTGTGGTAGAGTTAACACCGCAACAAGTTGATGAGCCAAGCTCAGACGCAGAGCCAAGTTAATCTTGAGATCAAATTAGATAAAATTAGAAAACGGCTTACTCAGGTAAGCCGTTTTTTTATGACTGTTTTATTTCAGCGCACGCTTGTGCGCTATTTTCTCGTCTGCGCAACAAAATAACGTTATAATAAAACAATACATGATTGTGGTTATATTGGAGAGGCGCACTTGCTAGCTGTTATACGTATTTTAATAATGCTGTTGTTTATATTATTAAGTTGTTTTTTTGGTTTGTTGTTATCAATATTTAGACCATTTCATCCTAATAATGTGCATGTTATTGCAAGTTGGTTTGGCTCAATGGCTAAAATGCTTGGGGTTAAATTAGAACTAAAATATCATCCCGATGCGCTTAAGGTGGGGCCCGCTGTGTATGTAGCGAATCATCAAAATAGCTATGATTTATTTACTATTCCAGCTATGGTGCCAAAAAATTGTGTGAGTGTTGGCAAAAAAAGCCTGAAGTGGATCCCGTTTTTTGGTCAGCTTTATTGGTTATCGGGTAATATTTTAATCGACAGAGCAAATCGCTCTAAAGCGGCAGGCACTATTTCTAAGGCAGCGGCTAAAATAAAACAAAAAGGCTTGTCGGTGTGGATGTTCCCTGAGGGGACGCGTAGTTATGGTCGTGGTTTACTCCCTTTTAAAACCGGTGCTTTTCATACAGCAATGAGTGCAGAGGTACCTGTTGTGCCAGTATGTATGAACACAACCGATAAAACCATTAAACTAAATCGCTGGGATAATGGTACAATTTACATTGAAATGTTAGCCCCCATAGCACTTGATAACAGTATCAGTGCACGTGAACATGCTAAAAGTGTGCACAGCATTATGGCTGCTAAAATAACAGAATTAGATGCTCAAGTGAGAGAGAAATAATGGAAAACTGGCGTGAAATAAGTGAAGACATCGTAACTTCATTACTTGAAGATGGTTCCGATCCGGAAATCCTTTATGAAGTAGAGCACCACTTTGTATGTGAAGATTTTACTAAGTTAGAACAAGCTGCACTTGCTGCGTTTAAACTAGGTTACGATGTAGAAGAGCCAGCAGAACTTGAGCTTGAAGACGGCGAAAAGATTTGGAGTTTTGACATTGTTGTTGAAGCCGAATTAGATGTTGACGTTATAATGGAAGACGTTGATAAGCTTGCACAGCTTGCGGTTGAATGCGACGTAGAATACGACGGTTGGGGCACTTACTTTCAAGAGTAAGGGTTACCAATGCAAAAGGCGAACAATTATGTTCGCCTTTTTTGTGTCTTATTGGATCTGTATTGTAATTACAGCCACTTTTTATTTTTAAAGTAAATACCAATCCCACCAGTCAAAACAACCAAAAACACCACAAATGCAGTAAATGCATAGGGACTATCTGTGCCAGGTATACCGCCAACATTGACCCCCAATAACCCAGTTAAAAATCCCAGTGGTAAAAATAAAGCAGCCACCACCGACATCACATACATACGCTGATTTAATTGCTCAGACACTTGGTTAGTAATGGTTTGCTGAATAACGAGTGCACGCTCTATTGAACTATCGAGCTCTTCTAAATAGCGAATAAGTAAATTGGTGGTTTCATTTAGCTTGGCTTTATCATCGTCAAACAGCCATGGGTAATGATTATTAACCATGTTGCTGAGCGCTTCTTTTTGCGGTTTTAAGTAACGTTTTAGCGCGATTGTTTGGCGGCGAAGTTGCGACAAGCCTTGGTTATCAAACTTTTTACTAGGCTCATCAATTTCTTCTTCAAAATCATCTAAGCTTTCATCTAGTTCATCTATTACCGTTTGCATACGTGAAGTGAGCTTTTGCGCTAAGCTACACACTAGTTCAGAAATACTGCTTGGTCCCTCATTATTATTTAACGAGGTTAGAATATCTTGCACTGATAATAATCGGCGCTTACGGGTAGTGATCACCACGTCTTTATTAATAAATAGGCGAATAGACACCATGTCTTCAGGGCTTTGCGCTGGATTTAAATTGATTCCACGTAAAAACAGCATATGGCCATTCATTGTAGGAGTAATACGAGGGCGTGTTTCATCTGCGGTGAGTGATTCCAGTTCGTAGTCGTTTAATTGGCCGCAGTTTTTTAACCAATCTACGGCTTCTTTTTGACTGTAATCCATATGCACCCACAGCTTTCCATCAGTAGGTTGCCATTGATGTAACTGTTTACTGTTTTCTATTGGGCGAGCCCCGCCTTGTTCATCAAGAATAAGCGCATGAAGTAAGCCATTGATCATAATAATTTCTCATAGATAGTATATTTTTAATACAGTTGACTGTAGTGTATTTAACTTAGCTTTACTTTGTAGAGTTAATCAACAAAAAATTGTTTTTTAGCCTATGGTTAAGTGCATACGTTAAGGGTGCATTGTTAAACGAGTTAACTTAAAAGGTCAATCAAATCGGCTTATCGAGTAGATGAATTTATTTTGTTGGTGTTTTGTTGGCTGTAGCGTATAAAACACTTTTTTTACTAAGGGCACATTTATGACGACAAAAATAACAGTTGGTTGGCGTGAGTGGTTAAGTTTACCCGAGCTAGGCATCGAGCAAATTAAAGCAAAAATAGACACTGGTGCGCGTACTTCCTGTATTCATGCAATTAATATTGAAGAATACGAAGTCGATGGCGAAAAATGGGTTAAATTTACAGCCCAACCATTGCAAGAAGACGAGCAAACGCAAATTACCTGCAATGCCAAAGTTAAAAAGATGAAGTACGTTACCAGCTCTAGTGGCCAAAAAGAATTGCGTTACTTTATTGAAACTACATTACATGCCGGCGAATTTAGTTGGCCAATAGAAATTACATTAACAAGTCGTGCGTCTATGAAGTTTAGAATGTTGTTAGGGCGCACAGCAATGGAAAATCGCATAGTCGTTGATCCGGCTTTATCACATTTATTATAAGAATTCGTTGAGTAGCAAACATAATTATATCTGCTTGCTCAACATCATTTAGTTAAGGCTTTAATGATGAAAATTGGTATTTTATCTCGTAACAAAAAATTATATTCAACGCGTCGCCTAATCGAAGCTGCTGAGGCGCGCGGACATGAAGTGAAAGTAATTGATGCGTTACGCTCTTACATGAACATAAACTCAGAGCAACCTGAAATTCATTATCGTGGTGAAAACCTAAAAGATTTCGACGCTATCGTGCCACGTATTGGTGCATCGGTTACATTTTATGGTTGTGCTGTATTACGCCAATTTGAAATGATGGGGGTGTTCCCTGTTAATGAATCTGTGGCTATTTCTCGCTCTCGCGATAAATTACGTTCTTTGCAGTTACTATCGCGTAAAGGTGTGGGTATGCCGGTTACAGGCTTTGCCAGCAAGCCCGATGACGTAAAAGATTTATTAGAAATGGTAGGCGGCGCACCGGTCGTTATTAAGTTACTTGAGGGTACTCAAGGTATTGGTGTGGTATTGGCTGAAACACGTAAAGCAGCTGAAAGTGTTATTGAAGCATTCATGGGTTTAAAAGCCAATATCATGGTGCAAGAGTACATTAAAGAAGCCGGTGGTGCAGACATTCGTTGCTTTGTATTGGGCGATAAAGTGATTGCTGCGATGAAACGCCAAGCACAAGAGGGCGAGTTCCGCTCTAATCTTCATCGTGGTGGTAGCGCTACACTGGTACGTATTACCCCAGAAGAACGTAAAACAGCGGTTGCTGCAGCAAAAGCAATGGGTTTAAACGTTGCTGGCGTTGATTTACTCCGTTCATCTCGCGGCCCTTTGGTTATGGAAGTAAATTCATCGCCAGGCCTAGAAGGGATTGAAGTGGCAACTGGTAAAGATATTGCGGGTATGGTGATTGACTTTATTGAAAAAACGGCCTCAGTGAAAGGAACAGCAACTCGTGGCAAAGGTTAAAATTAACCGACCTTTCACCCTATTAGGTGAAAGCATTGGTGTAGGTGAACGTAAAACACTCGCACTAGAAGCTGCAAAGCTTTATACCCATTCACCGCTTAATATTCCTATTGAAGTGGTTAACGGTGTAATGGAAGGCCCTGTATTGATGGTCTGTGCGGCAATACATGGCGATGAGCTTAATGGGGTTGAGGTTGTGCGCCAGTTACTGGCTAAGATCGATCCTAACCAGTTGCGTGGCACATTAATAGCGGTGCCGATTGTGAATGTATTTGGTTTTATTCATAAGTCGCGTTACTTGCCCGATCGCCGTGATATGAATCGAAGTTTTCCTGGCTCTGAACGTGGTTCGTTAGCAGGTCGTATGGCGTATATGTTTTTTAACCAAGTCGCTGTGCATTGTACGCATATTATAGATTTGCATACGGGGGCGATTCATCGTACTAACTTACCGCAAATACGCGCTAATTTAGCCGATGAAGCTACAGCGCAAATGGCTAAGGCTTTTGGCACACCTGCGGTTATTGATGCGTCGTTACGCAATGGCTCATTGCGCAGTGAAGCGGCTAATTTGGGTATACCCGTTATTACCTACGAAGCAGGTGAAGCGTTGCGCTTTGACCCGATTGCGATTGCAGCGGGTGTACAAGGGGTTGATTATGTTATGCGTCATTTAAAAATGATGCGTGGTAAGCGCCCTAAAAAACTACCTGAGCCGGTTATTGCAGGTTCAACAAGTTGGGTACGAGCTGAGGTTGATGGCATAGTAAGAGCGCAAGTATCGTTAGGTGAACGTGTCACTAAAGGGCAAATACTGGCATACATAAGTAGTCCGCTTGGCGATTCTGAGCTTGAATTGCTTGCTCCACGTAGTGGCATTATTATTGGTCAGCAAACCATGCCTTTAGTAAATGAAGGCGATGCTGTGTTTCATATTGCTTACTTTGCTCACTCAAATAGTTTGGTAGAGCAACAGCTTGAAAGCTTTATTGGTGAAATAAGTGATTTAGATGATGAACTGAAAACGGCTGAGCTGAATAATTAACTTCACCCGTAAGAATTAAAAAAGCCGCTTAAGTTTATTAGCTGAAGCGGCTTTTTAGTAATTGTTATTTAATTACGTGGCTTTGGGCCAATAATTCGTTTAATTTTAGGCGCTTTTGTTGGTTTTGGCTCTGTATTGAGTACTAACACGGGACGGGTAACAAATAGATTATTAGGGTAAATCACCCTATGTCCATCAACGTGTTCGAGTAATACATTCATCAGCCCCATTTCAATAATGCGCCCTTCAATGGCATTGGCCCCATCCACGATTCTAACCCAATAGCCTACACGGCAGTCATTTTGTATAAACATGAGTAAAAAAGCAGTTAAGTTGCTCAATAATGACCAAGCCGCAAACAGCGCAACGCCTAACATGGCAAATAAGGAAGAGCCTAATACCAGTAAACCACGCAGCTCTATTCCCCAAAAAACTAAAACTAAACACAACATAACAAAGGCGAGTATTATTTTTAATAGTAACTCTGCTCGGTATTTTCTGTGTAAATCGATTTTACCTCTAATGGCTTTTTCGAGTAATTTTTTAGTGAGCTTTAACAATAACGGAAAGCTCAACAGTGCAATCACGGTTACGATTAGCTTATATTGTGTGCTCACAAGCTCTAAAAGAGAGATTAATTCCAAAACGTATTCTCACAATAATGATAGGCGCAAAGTGTAACGCGTTAGCTTTGTGCGCAGTAGTGATTTAAAAAGAATTTTTAACGCTCAGTAGCCACTGTACCGAGTCAACATCGTTATATTTATTTAGTGGCGCGGCAATATCAAGGTGTATCATAGTACCCGCATTGGCGCGACTTGGCGCAAGGCGTAAACCTAATCCAACATTTTTAAGCACGGGTGTGTTTTCAACTTGATACAGGGTATTCGAGTCGTTGTTATACCATGCGCGGCCTACATCTAAAAAGGCTGCGCCTCCCACTTTAAATAGTTGTAGTAAGTCATACTCCCAATAGTAGCGCTTTTCTAAGCTGACTAAAAAACTCCGATCGCCATGTTGAAACTCCATAGGGTAACCGCGTAAACCGGTTTCGCCCCCGAGGGTGAGCTGCTTATCGTTGGTGAGGTTTTTTGCGTATTGTAGCCTGGCTTTTACATACCAAGACTGATCAATGCTGGTATTTAAATAATATTGAATTTGGCTGGTGGTGATTAAGTTTTCAAGCTGTTTTTGTTCTTTATTCCAATAACCTTGAATATCTGCGTGAAAGCGCCATAGCGTATTATCACCACTAAAGTGTGCTTTGTTAAAATTAAATGAGTAAATAGCGCGGCTATCGTCGTTACTAATCGATTCATCAGAATAACCCAGCGTAGCTTTTATATTCCAACCTAAATTTAAATCCTCGGTACGGTAAATACTGTCAAAGTTACGCACTTTTATAAAGTTATCTTCAAACCAGTGGCCGCTTACATAAGGATAACTAAGCTGCCTATTTTCAGCTAGCGGCACAGTGGTTTCATCTATGCTTTTAAATGTTTGTTGCTCATCGATATAACCTAGGCTCAAGCGCTGTGTCCAGTTATGGCTAAGGGCTTTAGAGTGACCAAAAAATACCTGATTTAGATCGGTGGTCTGTTCAAACTCACTAAATTTATCGCCCCTAAGGTACAGGGCCTCTTCTCGCTGGGTAGAGTAATTCAGGGCACCATAACTATAGGGTGTATCAATGGCGTAAAATGGGTAAGTAAGCTCAACTAAGTGACTTTTACCGTCACTGTTATCGGCATACTCTATACGACCTCTGTAGCGTGTTGATAGGATATTTGGATCATCGTAAACAAATAAATAGCCATTACGATCACTGTCGGTTTTGCGAGCAAACGATAATCGTTTGCCCCAACCAAATAAGTTAGACTCGCGAAAGCCAATACTTGATTTATTTTCGCCACCACTGCGGCTAAAGCTAAGCTCGGGTAGCAAAGTCCACAAATCGCGAGTCACCACGGTTACATCAATATCGCCATCGCAGTTTTCGTTGGCAACAATTTGTGCGTCATATAAATAGTTTTGTTTACGCAGTAGCCGCTCAGATTCAGCCAAGGTTTTTTGATTAAAAGTATCACCCGCTTTAAACAATAAAATGCTTTTAATAACCTCAGGCTCAGTTTGTATATGTGCACGATTAGCAAAGCGAAACAGTGCGTTGTTTTCAGCTTCGAGTTCGGTATTAAAAACATTAAGTTGTTTAAGATTAATTGAGGCAATTTTAGCGTTACTATTTATCGTAAGCGGTGGAGGTTGAGACTCGATTTGTCGACGCAAGTTAATTTCAGAAGTTTTCAATGAATCGTCATTTTGGCAGCTTTGGGCTAGTGGCGTTTCTTGCGCGCAAACGCTGAGCATAAACATACTCAAAATAGAAAGGCTAAAACAACTACGTGCAATCCATTTTCTATTTAGCATTGACCCTCTTTAGCGCTATTTTGCAAAATAAAACACTTACTCTTAGCTTACATCATTGTTATTAATATGTAAGTAAAAGTGCCAATTTAGTTTATTTTTTATAGCAATTATAAGGTATTAGCGATAAATAGACGTGGCCTTAGCTTAAATAAAATGTTAACGCTGCCAATAGGTTGTCGGCATCTTGACCTTCGCCGTTAATCCACACACTTTGACTGTAATGCTCAAAATTTAAATTAAACGTGTGGTTAGCATAGTTAAAACGCAGTTGGTGACGATCAGCCCCAGCTGCAAATTCACTAATGCTAATTTCATCGCTGTGCAAAAAAAACGTTCCCCACAACTCAAAGTCTTCATCGTGCGGCAACTCTGTTGGTTTAACAATAATGCATTGATGTGTGTGATCGTATTCAAGTTCGGTCATAAGGGGCTTATTGCGTTGCTAGATAATGTCGAATTGCGGTTAAAAACTCACCGCCATATTTGTTTAATTTAGTAAAACCAACCCCCGACACTTTTAAAAATTCACTGTCGTTGGTAGGCATAAGCTGCGCCATTTCGGCCAGCGTTTTATCGTTAAATACTACATAAGGGGGTACGTCATCGGCATCGGCTAATTCTTTACGTAATGCACGTAGGCGAGCAAATAACTTTTTATCGTAATTAAACTGCGCTAATTTATCCTGATAAACGTGCTTAGCTTGTAGGCGTGGTTCAGCCAGTTGTAGCGCATACTCACTCTTTAAAATAGCGCGTGCAGCTTCGGTAAGCCGTAGTGATGCGCCTTGGGTTATATCTTGGCTTAGTAGCCCTTGGTGAATAAGTTGGCGTAAAATACTGAGCCAAAACTCACTGCTTTTATCTTTACCTATGCCATAAGTGCTGAGTTCATGATGGTTGTTATCACGAATGCGGCTGGTATTTGCGCCGCGTAATAACTCTACAATGTAACCTAAACCAAATCGTTGCTGTGCCCGATACACACACGAAAGTGCTTGTTGGGCCACAAGTGTGCCATCAAAGCTTTTTGGAGGATTTAAGCAAATATCGCAGTTACCGCACGGCTCTCGTTGGTATTCACTAAAGTAGTTTAATAATATTTGACGTCTGCAGGTCTGGGCTTCGGCAAAACTGGCCATGGCATTAAAACGCTGCTCTTCTACACGACGGCGTTGTTCATCGTCAATATCTTCAAAAAAGCGTCTAACCCGCCCTATATCAGCGGGGTCAAAATACATAATGGCTTCTGCAGCCAGTCCATCACGCCCAGCGCGACCGGTTTCCTGATAATACGCTTCAATACTTTTGGGAATGTCGTAATGCAGTACAAAACGTACGTTAGGCTTGTTAATTCCCATACCAAAGGCAACAGTGGCAACCACAATTTGAATATCGTCGCGGGCAAATCCAGTTTGCACAAATTGGCGCTGTTCGTTACTCATTCCTGCATGATAAGCCGCCGCATTAAGGCCTGCATCGGCAAGTTTTTCAGCAATGTCATCAACCCGCTTGCGGCTGGTGCAATAAATAATGCCACTTTGATTTTTTTGCTCTTTCAAATAGCGTAGTAATTGCACCATAGGTTTAAATTTTTCTTCTATGGTGTAACGAATATTAGGGCGGTCAAAGCTGCCGGTGTGAATGTAGGGTTGTTGAAGTTTTAATTGTTCGACAATATCAAAGCGGGTGGCTTTATCAGCGGTGGCAGTGAGTGCCATCATAGGTACATGTGTAAAGCGTTGCTTTAATTCATTTAATCTAAAATAGTGAGGTCTAAAGTCATGTCCCCAATGAGAAACACAGTGTGCTTCATCAATAGCAAACAAACTGACATGTAAATGCGATAAGCGCTCTAAAAATTCTCTTTGTAGTACTTTCTCTGGGGCAACATAAAGTAATTTTATTAGCCCCTGATGCAACTGCTGATAGACTAACTGCTGTTCTTCACGGGCTAAGCTGTTATTTATATAAGCGGCTTTTACGCCTAGAGCTTGTAACTGAGTTACTTGATCTTGCATTAAAGAAATGAGCGGAGAGATAACAATGGTTACCCCCTCTAATACTAGTGCGGGTATTTGGTAACACACCGATTTACCACCACCGGTAGGCAATAATACTAACGAGTCTTGGCCGTTAATCGCAGCATCGATTACTGCACTTTGACCGTCGCGAAATTCGCTGTAACCAAACACTTGTTTGAGTACAGTTTCAGGTTTACGCACCAGCGTATTTGGAGAGGGAGTTAGTGTATTCATCGGCGCTATTTTAGTGGTTTTTTATCAGGATGTCTTTAGCTTTCATTATTTGGTGTAAACATCGGTAATGATAATCGAGGAGGTTACAACAGCTTTAAGTTGTGCTTTACTCATCGTACCACCTTAAAACATAGAGAATAATAATGAATAAAGAAATGTTGATTGAACAAGTTGGGGCGTTGTTTGTTAATAATATGCCTTTTAACCAATTTTTAAAAATAGCGGTAGAGTCACTTAGTACTGAACAAGCTAAAATCTCCTTTCCTTGGCAAGATGTATTAATAGGCAACCCCGCGCAAAAAATTCTCCATGGCGGAGTTATTTCGGCGGTACTTGATAATGTCGGTGGAATGCTTGCTGCTGCCAGTGTGATCGGAAAACTAGACGATGCAGATTTACCCAGTGTACATAAAAGGCTAGCCACACTGGGGACTATAGATTTACGCACCGACTATTTACGCCCAGGCAAAGGCGAGATTTTTATTGCTAGCGCTAAGCTGATTCGCTCAGGAAATAAAGTATGTGTGTGCCGAATGGAGTTACACAATGAGCAGTCAGTACAAATTGCTTTTGGAACGGGCACGTATTTAGTTGGCTAAAAAGTGAGAGGGGGGTAAACTGACGGCCTTTTAAATCACCAAGTGGTTACTATGTCGATTGATACCGAGCAGCGAAAGGGCGCTATTTTTGCCTGCCTCGCTTTTTTTATGTGGGGCCTCGCACCCATTTATTTTAAGATGATCCAACATGTGTCAGCATTTGAAATTTTAATGCACCGTGTTATTTGGTCAGTGGTGTTTCTTATTGTGGTGGTGAGTGTGCTCAGCTACTGGGATAAAATTAAACGCATTTTAATCCAACCTAAACTTATTTTGATGTTAGTTGTTACCTCGACCTTACTAGGGTTTAACTGGGGATTGTTTATTTGGGCCATCAATAACAATCACATGTTGGATGCCAGCCTAGGTTACTACATTAATCCTCTATTAAATGTGTTGCTTGGTATGGTGTTTTTAAACGAGCGATTACGTAAGTTGCAAGGTGCTGCTGTTGCTTTAGCTTTTACAGGCGTGCTGTTACAGCTAATTAGTTTTGGCTCATTCCCCGTGGTAGCGTTTTCATTAGCAACATCTTTCGCACTATATGGCCTATTACGTAAAAAGCTACAAGTTGATGCTCTGCCTGGGATTTTAATTGAGGCATTAATATTGTTACCCGTGGCGCTTACCTATTGGTGGCTAATGGTACCGACTGAAACGTCAAATTTACCAGGGAATGATTGGCTAACCAATGTATTATTGGTGAGCGCGGGCATAGTAACTACGCTGCCACTGCTGTGTTTTACCGGCGCGGCTAAGCGTTTGCAATATACAACGTTAGGGTTTTTTCAGTATATAGGGCCTAGCCTAATGTTTATTTTAGCGGTGGTATTTTATGGTGAGGTGTTTGATGCTGAGCGCGTAATTACCTTTGCGTGTATTTGGAGTGCATTGGCTATTTTTAGTTGGGACTCATACCATCAATCGCGAAAACGCAGAAAAGCGGCCATTGTAGCCTCTGGTGTGGTTTAAAAACTAAACCACTTTATTACGACCCGACTCTTTTGCTTTGTAGAGCTTTAAGTCGGCTTGTTTTAATAGTTCGTCAATTTGATAGGTTTCACTGTGGCTGAAGCCTATCGATAACGTAAACTTGATGTTTGCTTGACTGAATTCATGACTGTTAAGCTCAATAAAAAGCCTGAAGCTCTCTAGTCGTTTTAGCGCTTCCTGTTCGGTTAGCTCAGTAAAAAATACCGCGAATTCTTCTCCGCCTAAACGGGCAACCAATTGGTTTTCAAAATATTTATTAAAGCATATCGCAAGCCCTTTAAGCACTTCATCTCCGGCATCATGGCCATAGGTATCATTAATAGCTTTAAAATGGTCAATATCAAGCATAGCTAACATGGCTGGTGCTTTTGCTTTTTTAAACTGCTTTAATGACTTATTAGCCTCTTCAAAAAAGTAACGGCGATTAGGGAGTTTAGTTAAATAGTCAGTATTGGCTTGGCGCTTTATAGTTTCGATATGCTCTAGCATATCGACGTTTTGGCTTAACCGGCAGTAAAATTCTTCACTATTAAAAGGTTTATACAAGTAGTCATTTGCCCCATTTTTTAAAAATAAGGCAGACAAATTAGACGATGTAGCGCCTGAGATACCAATAATAGCTTTTTCGTCATTACTATAAATGCGCCTAATTTCATTACATAGCTCAATACCGCCCATGTTAGGCATTTCTTTATCTGTGATGATCACAGAGATGTCAGGGGTGTTTTCAAGCTCTTTAAGCGCCTCTAGGCCATCGGCTGCTTGAAAGATTTGATATTTATGACGTGTTAATAAATTACAAATATATTGGCGTGTTGAAGCTGAATCATCAACAACCAGTACTTTTACCTGCTTATTTCGAGGTAGGCGATAAAGCTGCTTTTCTAAATATTCGTAAGCTTGTTTATTGCCTTTGATAATGTAATCAATAATAGGGTATTTTTCGACGGTATCGCGAGTTTGATTATCGATATTGCCTGTCATAACTATGGTAGGAATATCTGCTGCAACGGTGCAGGGAACCGCTTCCCCTTGTGGGGCATCAGGTAATATAAAGTCTACCACTGCGCAAAAGTAAGCATGTTTACTTATCAGCTCTTTAGTCTCAGCCAGCGACTGAGCAATATCAACCTCGTAGCCCGCTTTTTGCGCGATATGCTTTTGCACTCGCGCAATAGTAGGGGTGTCTTCAATAATAAGTATTCTGTGCGTCACGTAACAGCCTTGTTTAAATTTTGCAAAAGTGTTTGCTTATACAAGTTGTAACTGCTAAAACGCCAAAAAGCAACTATTGTAATGACTTATAGATTGTCAGCCTCAGAATAATAATCTTGGCTGATTGGTGTTGGCCCTGAAATTTTTGAGCGACCAAATAATGTATGAAATTTTGTTTTGCAGGTTGTTAGCTTTAAGTATTTAACCCATGCTCGCTCAATGGGGTTACTTGGCTCTATGATGCCACTTATTGCATTTACAAATTGTTGTTGATATTCGTTTTGCGGCTCAACTGTTTTGTTATACAAACTTTTTAAAACAACACCGTGCTGTTCTAAAATACTTGCCTCTAACAAGGTAAAGTGTCCGCTGCGGCTAAATCCGCGTGGAAAGTTTTGATCATCATAAAACTGACGTTGACTAACAAATGCTTGACGAAGTAGTGAAATATCATTGCTCATAGCTGTACCCTCATACCAATTATTAGCTGGAGTATGGGTCATAATCGCTATTTTTTTAAACAAAAAATTTTTATCGTGAGGATAAAAAATTGGACATAGATTTATTAAAAACATTTGTTGAAGTGGTGCGTACTCGCCATTTTGGTAAAGCGGCAGAAAACCTATACATAACGCAGTCTGCAGTGAGTTTTCGAATTCGTCAATTAGAGCAGGGCTTAGGCGTAAATTTATTTATTCGCCAGCGCAATAATATTCAACTAACGGCTCCGGGTGAGCGCTTGTTGCCGCATGCACAAATGATTATTACTGGAATGCAAAGGGCCAAAGTGGATGTTGCACTTGCAGATAATATGCATAAGCAAATCAGCTTGGCTGGGACTCCTAATATTTGGGATGCGTTTTTACAGTTTGGTATTACAAATATAGTATCGGCTATGCCCGGTGTATCTTTGGTGGCAGAGGTAAAAGCACAACAAGAGAGTACTCGATTACTATTAGAGCGCACCCTTGATCTAGCCATTTTATTTGATCCACCAAAAGTAGACGAACTCGTTGTTGAACGAATTTGTGAACTACCTATTATTCCGGTTAGTGGCTACGATACCGCAACAGGCGATAACTTTTTTGATAATCAATATGTTTATGTTGATTGGGGAACTACGTTTTCTCTTTGGCATGCGCGTCAGTTTACCGGTAAAACGCCGCCTTATTTTAGAACCAGTACCGGACGTATAGCGCTTGATTTAATACTGCAATGTGGCGGCAGTGCGTTTATTCCACAGGTATTAGTTAAAGACCATTTAGAAAAAGGCGAACTTTTTCATGTAAAAGGGGTAGAAAATACGTCAAGAGATGTATTTGTTGCCTATCATAGAGATAACGAACAGAAAGAGTTAATAGAAACTCTGGTTAATTTGCTGTCGCAAATGACACCGAGTTTACTGAAACAAAGTAAGTAGTCGTTAGACGGTATATTTTAGATGTTATTTTGATTTCAGATTTAATGCAGTTTTATTAACTTAAAAAGACAAAAATATGTCCTTTGTAATATTTTTGTCATTTAGCGGTGACACACTGCTGCTGTTTTAAAAATTAGTCTATTGTGTTTATCGAGGAAATAACATGAAATTTGCAAAATCGAGCCTATGCCTAGCCTTACTTAGTGGTTTATCTTTTAATGCGCTTGCAGAAGTAGACATTTACGGTAAAGCGAATGTAACCGTTCAATCATCTGATGATGGAGAAGGGTCGTTTACTGAAATTAAAAGTAATGCATCTCGTTTCGGACTTAAGGGGTCTGAAAAAATTTCAGACGGTTTAGAAGCTGTTTATAAGTTTGAGTTTCAGGTTGATGTGTCGGACGCTGACTCAAAAGGCGATAAAGATAATATTTCAGCGCGTAATCAATATGTAGGTTTTAAAGGTTCATTTGGTCAGGTAGTAATAGGCCGTAACGATACCGCGCTAAAGCAGGCGCAAGGTAAACTTGATTTATTTAATGACCTTGAAGGTGATATTAAAAATACGTTTAAAGGTGAAAACCGTTTAGGTAACTCAGTATCTTACGCTTCAAACTCATATGAAGGCTTTAAAGTGTTAGCTTCATTTATTGCAGAAGACGATAAAGATGCCAAAAATGGTTACTCAGTGGCATTAACTTACGGCGATGCAGGTCTTAAAAAGAGCGCTGTATATGCTGCTGTTGCTGCTGATAGTGAAGTAAATGGTTACGACGTAGTACGTGCAACAGTTCAAGGTAAAATTGAAGACTTTAGACTTGGCGCAATGTACCAAACACAAGAAAAAGTAGACGGTAGCGCTGAGGCTGACGGTTACTTATTGAATGCAGCTTACCTAATGGGTAGCAACACTTTTAAAGTGCAATATCAAACAATGGATTTTGATGACAGCGATGATAAAAGCGCAGTATCGGTAGGTGTTGATCACAAGCTAAACAAAAACCTTAAGGTATTTGGCTTTTACTCAAGTTTTGATATGGACAACAACGTTGACCAAGATTACCTAGGTTTAGGTATGGAATATAAGTTTTAACTAATACTTAGTTAAAACACTCCCTTTTAACCGCACTCAGCTGAGTGCGGTTTTTTTTG
This sequence comes from Pseudoalteromonas sp. S1610, assembly GCF_005887465.1. Taxonomy (GTDB): domain Bacteria; phylum Pseudomonadota; class Gammaproteobacteria; order Enterobacterales; family Alteromonadaceae; genus Pseudoalteromonas; species Pseudoalteromonas undina. The sequence goes on from NZ_PNDI01000067.1 coordinate 26,177, forward strand.
CTTTAAATTATTTACTTATCTGCGCATAATAGCCAAGCATTTGGAATGAGGTGAAACTCCTCAACTATACCCGTAACTGTGAACAGTTTTACTGTAAGTCAGATACAAGTGCCTTAAAACTTCATATAACGAGCGGGTTAACTCATTTTCTTTTTGGTACTTGTGGTACTGAGTGTGGGTTTTCTCTGCCTAGGATAATTTTTTGCACACTCAAACCGCTAAAAAAACTGCACTTCTAACCGTTAATAATGTCTCTTGGCGAGTGGGTAACACCTTAATCCTTGAGCATATTAATGTGAGTATTGAGCGTGGCAAGTTTGTTGGCTTAATTGGTCCTAATGGTGCGGGAAAATCGAGTTTACTGCGGTGCTTGTATCGATTTAATCAGCCGTCAGCGGGAGAGGTTAAATTTAATAACACCGATATTTGGCAACTAAAAAGCGAAGACTACGCCAAGCAAGTTGCCGTTGTGCTCCAAGAAACACCGTCGCAATTTAACCTCTCGTTATTCGATGTTGTGGCTCTAGGGCTTACGCCACATAAAACGTTATTCAGTTCGACCACCCAAGCAGATAAACAAAAAATAGCTCAGGCTATTAGCCATGTGGGGCTTGAATCTCATAGTACTCAATTATTTGATTCGCTATCTGGCGGTGAAAAGCAACGAGCCTTTATTGCCCGCGCTATTGTGCAGCAACCGCAACTTCTTATTATGGATGAACCAACTAGTCACCTTGATGTGAAATATCAAATTCAACTGATGGAGCTGGCTAAATCTCTAGGGATCACGGTATTTGCGTCATTTCATGACTTAAATTTAGCTGCTGCTATGTGTGATGAGTTAGTGGTTATTAAAAATGGAAAAGTTGTTGATGCAGGTAAGCCAAATAAAGTGGTCACTGAGCAGATGCTGGATGAGGTGTTTGGCGTTTGTGCACAAGTGAGCACTCACCCTCAAGTAGCTGCTTCGGGTGAGGCTATTCCTCATATTACTTATTATTATGGATACCAATAATATGACGGTTTTTTCTAACCATACCGTTGCATTAATCGCTGCGCTACTATGCGCACTATTAAGTTTATTTATTGCACTGAGTTTTGGTGCGGCACCCACGTCGCTCGCAGATGTTTATCAAAGCTTAACCTTTTCAAACGAGGCTTCATTTACCAGCCGTATTATTATTGAATTAAGAATGCCACGTACTTTACTGGCTTTTTTAGCTGGGAGTGGCTTAGCGATTGCAGGTTTAATACTACAAACAGTCACCCGTAACCCCTTAGCAGATCCTTATTTATTTGGTATTTCGTCCGGCGCTTCATTAGGTGTGGTTATACTAATGTCTTTTGTGGGAGCTGGGGCGGGTATTGCGCTATCTGGGGCGGCATTAACCGGTAGTTTAGTGGCGATGGGATTATTAATTTTAATTGCTGGCAGCCAGCGTAATGCCCAAGTTGAATCGATGTTATTGGCGGGGGTAGCCCTATCATTTTTATTTAGTGCTTTTACTAGTTTGCTACTTTATTGGAGCGATCCACAAGCGGTCGCGGCTATTTTATTTTGGACTTTAGGTAGTTTTGCTAAAGCACAGTGGCAGTCGCTGCTGCTACCTGTCTTAGTCATTATAGTCTGTACAATAATCATGTTGGGTTTTAGGCGTCAGCTTAACGCCATGTTGTTAGGCGATGAAAGTGCGACAACGCTTGGCGTAAGAGTACATCGTTTTAGAATTTTAATGCTTATTTTAAGTTCGTTGATCACGGCCGTGTTAGTTGCCAACTGTGGTGGTATTGGTTTTGTTGGCTTGATGGTGCCACACATAGTGCGCTTTTTTATCTCTCAAGGTAGCCGCGTTGGATTATTAATGACCGGATTAGTCGGGGGAATATTTATGGTGTGGGTCGATGTGCTCGCTCGCTCACTATTAAGTAATCAAGAGTTGCCAATCGGAGTGATCACGGCGGCTATCGGCAGTCTATTCTTTTTAAGTATATTGTATTTTCGTAAGCGTCAGCTGGTGGTTCAATAATGAAAACACTAATGGTACAAGGCACTACCTCAGATGCAGGTAAAAGTACCCTGGTTGCAGCACTTTGCAGAGTGTTTGCTAATCAAGGTGTTAATGTTGCGCCGTTTAAACCGCAAAATATGGCGCTTAATAGTGCCGTAACTCATGATGGCGGTGAAATTGGTAGAGCACAAGCATTACAAGCCGTTGCGGCAAAAGTTGCACCTGAAATAGACTTTAACCCGATATTACTCAAACCCAATAGTGATACCGGCGCGCAAGTTATTATTCATGGTAGGGCTATTAGCAATATGGAAGCCGACTCTTACCATGACTATAAAAAAGTGGCTATGGAAGCGGTATTAACCTCGCATAACCGTTTAGCTAAACGCTTTGACTTATTGTTGGTTGAAGGGGCTGGTAGCCCAGCTGAAATTAACTTACGCGCAAACGATATCGCCAATATGGGCTACGCCGAAAAGGTCGATTGCCCGGTTATTATTATTGCTGATATTGATAAAGGGGGTGTGTTTGCTCACCTAGTAGGGACTTTGGCGCTATTAAGCGAATCAGAGCAAGCACGGGTAAAAGGCTTTGTGATTAACCGTTTTCGTGGTGACATTAGCCTATTACAAGGCGGGTTAGATTGGCTTGAAGAGTACACAGGTAAACCTGTGTTAGGGGTGTTACCCTACCTACACGATTTAGCACTTGATGCCGAAGATGCCGTTGCCATAGATAATAATGTGACCGAGGCCAGCATTAATATTGCGGTGCTGCTAGTGCCTCATATTAGTAATCATACCGATTTTGATGCACTGCGATTACACCCAAATATAAATATAACCTATGTGCGCCATACTCAAACAATTCCTGATGTTGATTTAATTATTGTGCCTGGCAGTAAAAATGTACTTAGCGATTTGGTATTTTTAAAAAATGAAGGCTGGGATCAGCAAATAAAACGCCATTTACGCTATGGTGGCAAAGTATTGGGTATTTGCGGCGGTATGCAAATGCTAGGTAATACGATTTGTGACCCTAATGCGGTGGAATCATCATTAGGGCAAATAGCTGGGTTAGCGCTTAGTGATTTTAATACCATTTTAGGTGAGCAAAAAGTGCTAAGCCAAGTAAATGCAATACTCAATTTAAACCAGCAGCAGGTTGCTTGTCAGGGTTACGAAATACATGCTGGGATCAGTAAAGGTCAAGCGCTCAACAAACCACTTATTCGCTTTAATAAACACCCAAATGGCTTTGAAACTGATGGTTTTATTAGTGATGATAATGCTATTGCTGGTACTTATTTACATGGCTTATTTGACAACGCAGCTGCTACAGAGCTGCTATTAAAGTGGCTAAAACCAGACAGTGAAATTAGTGGTATCAGCATCAATGAGCATCGCGAGCGCCAGCTAGAACGCCTCGCTGAAATGTGCCAAACACATTTAAACATTGAACAAATTATTAAAATTTACCAAGGACATAACAATGACTGAATCAACAAACGACAAGCACCAACAGCGCCAGCAAAAAGTAAAAGAACAAGTTGATGCTCGAGTAGCAGCGGCACAGCAAGAAAAAGGCATTTTTCAGGTTATTACTGGTAATGGCAAAGGTAAATCAACCTCTGGTTTTGGTGTGGTTGCACGCTGTGTTGGCCATGGTAAAAAGGCCGCGGTATGTCAGTTCATTAAAGGTACATGGGAATGTGGTGAGCGTAATTTACTACAAGGAGCTGGAGTTGAATTTGCTGTTATGAACACAGGTTTTACTTGGGATACGCAAAATAAAGAGGCCGATACTGCGGCAGCACAAGCAACATGGCAAGAGTCAAAGCGGATGCTAAGCGACAGCAGTATCGATGTGGTATTACTCGATGAGCTCACCTATATGGTGACCTATGGCTATATCGACCTTGAGGAAGTGGTTGCTGCAATTAACAACCGACCTGTAATGCAATCGGTAATTATTACTGGCCGTGCTGCGCACCGTACCTTAATTGAGCTGGCCGATACCGTAAGTGAAGTGCGTAATGTAAAGCATGCGTTTGAGTCGGGTGTAAAAGCACTAAAAGGCTTTGATTACTAATGTTAAAACGCATTATTCTTGGGCTGTTATTGTTTGCTGTTTATGTACCTCAAGCCTTAGCCGACAAGCCGCTTCGTATTGTGGCTTTGGCACCACACATAGTCGAAAATTTATATGCCATTGGGGCGGGTGATCTAATAGTAGGCACGCTGGATTACGCAGATTACCCACAAGAGGCGACTAAAATTGAGCGTATCGGCGGCTATAATGGCATTTCTATCGAAAAGTTACTCATGCTCAAGCCTGACATGGTCATTGCGTGGAAAAGCGGTAATCAGGCAGAAGATTTAGCACAAATTAAGCGACTAGGGATTGAATTGCATTTAAGTAATCCACGCTCTATTGAAGGCGTAGCTAAGGAAATACTAAAATTAGGTCAATTAACCGGTCATATTGAGCAAAGTAAAAAAGTAGCTGAGGCATTTACAGTTAAGCTCAACGCAATTAAAGCCGCGCAGCATAATAAAACCATGCTTACTGGGTTTTATCAGCTGTGGCCAGAGCCTATGATGACGGTATCAAAAAATACCTGGATAAATCAGTTAATCGAAACCTGCCAAGTAACCAATGTATTTGCCGACAGCGACACAGATTACCCACAAATCAGCATTGAAAACGTGATAGTGACTAAGCCACAAGTTATTATTATTCCTGATGAAAAATCAAAACGGGTAATACCTACAGTTAATTGGCAGCAATGGCCTGAAATTCCGGCGGTTAAATATGAGCAATTTATTAGCGTTAACGCGGATTTATTACATCGTTTTTCCCCTAGAATGCTTGATGGGTTAGCACAAATGTGTGACAAAGTTGAGGTATCTAGAGAACTTATTAAGAGTCAATTATGAGCAACTGGTCATCTTTTTTAAATCACGAACTTAGCCAAGAATATATGCAGCAAACCCTTGAATATGTTGCGAATAAACGATCAAACGGTATTGCTGTGTATCCACCAGAACCACGGGTGTTTAGCGCATTTGATGCAACTCCACTTAGCGACATTAAAGTGGTTATATTAGGTCAAGACCCTTACCATGGAGAAGGGCAAGCGCATGGCTTGTGTTTTTCTGTATTGCCTGAAGTTAAAAAGCTCCCGCCTTCACTTAAAAATATTTATAAAGAGTTAGTGACTGACATTAATGGTTTTATTACGCCAGAGCATGGCTATTTACAAAGCTGGGCAGATCAAGGTGTGTTTTTGCTTAATACCGTATTAACAGTAGAGCAAGGGCAAGCCCATTCCCATAAACATTTAGGTTGGGAGCAATTTACCGATAACGTAATTACTCATATAAATGAGCATTGCCAAGGAGTGGTGTTTATTTTGTGGGGCGCACATGCACAAAAAAAAGGTAAAAGCATTGATCGCCAGCGCCATCATGTATTGTCTGGGCCGCACCCTTCACCGCTTTCTGCGCATCGCGGATTTTTTGGCTGTCAGCACTTTTCAAAAACCAATGAACTGTTAATAGCGCAAGGAGCACAGCCCATTAATTGGCAAGTATAGGGTAATTGGTATTAAAAAAGGCTTTCATAAATGAAAGCCTTTTTAGTTGCTGTTGTTGATTAAAACTCTAATTCATCAATAGCAATACTATCAGCAAAATAGTCGAGCTCCTGTAGTTCTTTGCGCAAACGTTGCTTATCTTTTATTGCTTCTATTTCGCGCCATTTTCTTTTTTTATTTTTTTGAGAGGTTTTTTTCGATGTATCAGAACCTTCTAATATCTCTATTATTTCGTTTAGGCTATCCATTGATTATCTCCTATTGACCACTTTTTGAACCTCGGCAGTATCTATACCACAGCTATTAATAAAATAGAATATAAATGTGACGAAACTGTTACTGATGGGTGGTATTTTGATGAAGATCAATACAAAAAGAACGTAAATGGGGACAAGTCGAGTATTTAAAGTAAATCGCAGACATAAAAAAACGCCGCTAAAAGCGACGTTTTTTAACTCATTAAACAGCTGTTAGTTACATCGCTTTAAAGCGTGCCTCTAGTTGCTCTTGCGCATCTGCAAATGAGCGAATACCTTCAGCTAGTTTCTCAGTAGCCATAGCATCTTGGTTATGTAACCAACGGAACTGTGCTTCGCTAAGTGGCTCTGGTTTTGGCTCTTTAGCAATATCGCTCTCTAGTAAGTATTCTTGTGCGTCTTCTAAATTACCTAGCTCTTCTAAAAGATTAGGGCTAATTGTTAGCTTATCGCAACCTGTAAGGGCAATAATTTCACCGGTATTACGAAAGCTTGCGCCCATAACAACCGTTTTGTAATCGTGACGTTTGTAAAACTCAAAAATACTACGCACCGATTGTACGCCAGGATCTTGTAGCGGGTCGGTTGGTTTTTCCATACCGTTTGCTACGTGCCAATCTAAAATTCTGCCAACAAATGGCGAAATTAAAAATACGTTTGCATCAGCACAGGCACGGGCTTGAGCATCACTAAATAAAAGCGTTAAGTTACATTTAGTGCCTTCTTTTTCTAACTGTTCTGCGGCTTTAATGCCTTCCCAAGTAGAGGCAACTTTAATTAAAATCTTGTCTTTGCTTACACCTTCTTTCTCGTAAAGGCTTAGTAAAGTATGTGCTTTATTAATTGTTGCTTGGGTATCAAATGATAAACGAGCATCAACTTCAGTAGAAATATAACCCGGAACAATTTCGCTAATTTCTTTACCGAGTAATACTGCAAAATAGTCACAAGCCACCTCTAGTTGTTTTGCAGGCTGTTGCTCGGTTTCTTTAGCGTATTGCCATGCTTTATCTAGATAAGGTTTGTAAGCTTCAATCTCGCTCGCTTTTAAAAGCAGCGATGGATTGGTAGTCGCATCTTCAGGTTGATGTTTTTTTATGGCTTCTATATCGCCCGTGTCGGCCACGATAGAAGAGTGTTGTTTAAGCCTTTGTAGAGCGCTAGTCATTTGCTTTTCCTCATTCCAAGCAAGTTAAAAGAAAATCTAAACTACCTTAATATAGCTATACTGCAACAGTGTGACAATGCTTGATAGGTCTTATGTCCTTATCAATGAAAAAACGGTAACGGTTGAGTTTTAGGTAGGATAATTTTAAACAAAACGTGCTTTTCGTCTCATTTAATGTTGAAATTGACATTAAATAATTTACAAGTCAATAGCTAACTATGATCACTGTTATTTCACCAGCAAAGAATCTTGATTACGACACGCCACCCGCAACAGATAAGTTCACTCAACCTGAATTACTTGAGCACAGCGAAGCGCTCATGAAAGTATGCCGTGAACTAACTCCTGCGCAGATTGGTAGTTTAATGAAAATTAGCGATAAGCTCGCGGGCCTTAATGCAGCACGTTTTAGTGAGTGGGCGCAACCGTTTACTACGAGTAATGCTAAACAAGCAGTGCTTGCCTTTAATGGCGATGTATATGGCGGTTTAGATGCCGACACCCTAACGGCTAAGCAACTTGATTATGCTCAAGAGCATTTACGTATACTCTCGGGTTTATACGGATTATTAAAACCACTTGATTTAATGCAAGCCTACCGCCTAGAAATGGGTACAAAGCTTGAAAACAGCCGTGGTAAAAACCTATATGAGTTTTGGGGCAGTATTATTGCTAATAAACTTAACGACGTTTTAGCGGCACAAGATGCACAATACTTAGTTAATTTAGCGTCTAACGAATACTTTAAAGCGGTAGATAAAAAATCGCTTAACGCACAAATTATTACGCCACATTTTAAAGACTGTAAAAACGGCCAATATAAAGTGATTAGCTTTTACGCTAAAAAAGCGCGCGGTATGATGGCGCGTTACCTTATCGAAAACCAAGTCACGCAGTTAAGTCAGCTTAAAGAGTTTACCGTGGCCGGTTATTACTTTAGCTCAGAGGCAACCACTAAAGAACTTGAACCGGTATTTTTGCGCGAAGAGCAAAGCTAAATTTAGCGCTATTTGCAGCTAAACACATACCCAAAAAGCTATGCACTGCATGGCTTTTTTTATACTGGCGCTATTTTTGCAAACCTTAGGTTATTAATAGAAACTAAGGTATAAAATAAATGCTCTCAATTCCCTCAATTACAGAAGCCGAAAAACTTATAGAAGAGAAGCTCGGCGGTTGGTTTGATGTTGTTATAAGTCATATCCCTAACTTTATAGTCGCGGTGATTATTGCGATTATATTTTCATTCATTGCCCGCCTTGCAGGCAAAGGAATGAAAAAAGTATTACGTCGCTCTCTCGATTCAACTCAAATTGCCGACTTAATGGCCTCCATTTTTAAAGTTATTGTTCTGAGTGTTGGGGTCTTTATTGCTCTTGATTTTATGGGCTTAAAAAGTACCGTTACGTCACTACTTGCGGGTGCAGGTATTGTTGGTCTCGCCATTGGTTTTGCTTTTCAAGATATGACCGAAAACCTAATTGCGGGTATTGCTATGGGTATTCGTAAACCGTTCAAAGCGGGTGATGTTATCGAGACCGATAACGTATTTGGTTCAGTGCATTCAATAAACTTGCGCAACACACTAATAGAGAGCTTTTACGGGCAGTTGATACTGGTTCCTAATAAAATACTATTTAGAAATGTACTGCGTAATTACAGCACTTTAGGGGTCAGAAGAATAGAGGTACCTGTAGGTATTTCTTACGCTGATGATATAGAAAAAGCCAGTGAAGTTATTGTCGAAAAAATTAATCAATTTGACTTTGTGATCCGCAAAAATGAGACCGCGGTGTACGCAGAAGGCTTTGGTGATAGCAGTATAAACTTACTGGTATGGTTTTGGATTAAATACCCTGGTGAGCCCGATTTTATGACGGTGCGTCACAAAGGCGTTGTGGCAGTAAAGCAAGCACTCGATGCTGCTGATATAAGTATTCCGTTTCCTATTCGTACGTTGGATTTTGGTATTAAGGGCGGTGAAAAACTCGATGCCATGATAAGCGATAAAATAAGTCAGCAGTCAGCAAACAAAGAGGGTGACAATAATAATGATGCAAGCCAAGGTAAATAAATAATTTAAAACCCCATGGTAAAAGCATTGGGAAATAGTTACTGACTATCAGCGCGTTTTTACAAAGTAAAACGCGCTTTTTTATAATAATTAATTGATGATCTGAAGTAATTAAAGCCTTGCGTTAACTAAGTTAAAAGCGTCTCAATTAGAAAACTATATCGATAAGGTTTCTCATCTCAAAATAGATTACTTAATTAATCGAATTTGTGCTCAAGCTTGATGCAAGCCCTATATAGTAAGTGTCTGTGAGTAATAAAGGATTCAATGGTATAAGTAGCTGCAATGAGCGTCGCGATTGGTGCGTAAACGAAAAGGCTTTTTAATCAAGCTATTTAAACTGGATTGGGATTATGTCTGTATTGAATTTATATTGTGCAGGCCATAAAAAGCGCCGCTTGTGTTGGAGAAGCAAGCAGCGCTGAAGAATAAGTTAAGAAGGAGGTGTATTAAATAACACTAATTTTGTTGCGAATTACTTTAACTCCATCCATATTTTCTAAAAATTTTTGTGCAAGAGCACGTTCAAAACCGTTATTAGCTTTGCCATTAAGTTCAACGTCGCCATTTTCGACCTGTACGTTCAAATTTTCTAATTCTAAATTTGGATTAGTACGTAACTCATGAGTAATAGATTGTTGTAAATTAGGTTGTGTGGCCACACTACTTACTACTGCTAAATGCGTTGCTGCACTAACTTTAAAAGCAGAGACTAATAAAAATAAACAACAAAACGAAATAAAACCGATAGTAAATTTAATGCGACTCATAACTATATCCTTAGTGTTTTTGAAAAAGCAGCGCCGATACTCGGCGTTTTAATACTCATACACTAGCTTGGGTTACAAGTTTCATTCCAAAATTAACCATTTGAAATAATTGGATATTTTATTAAGTAGTTATTCAGCTAAGTAGTTTTTACATATTACTCTGAATTGCTTACTCACTGTTTTTAAGCCACAAAAAAGCCGACAAACGTCGGCTCAATCAAATGTATTAAAGCTAAAGCTATTTTTTCTTTTTAGCTTTGGCTTTTTTCTTCGCTTTCATTTTTACTGGATCTTTACGCTTTTTAACTGGTGGCTTAGCTTCTTTATGTTTTGGCTCTAATCCTTTAAATACACGGCGTTTTAGCTTCTGTTCTATGTAACGTTCTACTTTGTAAAGGATGCCAATATCGTGCGCTTCAATTAGTGAAATCGCTATGCCTTTTTTACCCGCGCGGCCTGTACGGCCAATACGGTGTACGTAAACATCTGCAGTGCGAGGCATATCAAAGTTAATTACGTGGCTTATATCAGCTACATCAATACCACGCGCGGCTACATCGGTCGCGACTAAAATGCGGGTTTTGCCACTGTGGAAATTTTCCATCGCTTTCATGCGTTTATCTTGTGGCATTTCACCACGTAGCCACGCAGCTTTAACGCCGTTATTGGTTAGTTCACCAATAAGGGTTTCAAGGCGCTCACGAGTTTTTACAAACACAATCGCTTTACTAACATCAGGGCCGTTTAAGGTGTTAACTAATAGCTCAAGCTTGTGATGGTAATCGTCAGCTAAATGAACCCATTGATGTATTTTAGCTTTTTCTTTGCGTGATGATTCGGCTTCAAGCAAAGCCGGGTCGTTTAAAATACGCTCTGCAAATAATTCTACGCTGTCACCTTCAAGAGTAGCTGAGAATAAAAAGCACTGACGACGATTTTTAGCTTCATCACAAATACGCAGCATTTCTTTACGAAAGCCCATGTCGAGCATGCGGTCGGCCTCATCAAGAATGAGCATTTCTACGTTTTCTGCGTGGAAGTTTTCAGTTTCCAAATACTCCATTAAACGCCCAGGTGTGGCGATTAAAATGTCGTTATTATTTTCAAAAATTTCTTTGTGTGTACCGTAATTAATACCGCCGGTAACCACCCCAATTTTTAAGTGGGTTTGTTTTGCAAGTAACTCACATTGTTCATGAATTTGATAAGCAAGCTCGCGAGTTGGGGTCATAATTAATACCCGTGCAAAGCCCGGATCACGACGCGGGAAATCCATTAAATATTGAATTGCTGGAATTAAGAATGCCGCCGTTTTACCCGTACCTGTTGGTGCAGACGCTAAAATATCACGCCCTTGCAACGCCTCAGGAATGGCTTGTTGTTGAATGCTAGTAGGGGTTTCAAAACCCATTTTATTAATAGCATTGAGTAGCTTATTATCAAGATCAAATTCAGAAAATTGCATAGAGTGTCAAAAATAGGGGACAATTGCCGTTAATTATACGCACTTAAACCTACTTGGTGAATGAAAAGGTGAAAAAATGTCTGGTTTTGCATTTAAACAATTTAAGGTTGAGCACGACCAGTGCGCCATGAAGGTATCTACCGATGGTATTTTACTTGGAGCATGGGCTGATTTAAGCGGTGCAAGTTCGTTATTAGATATTGGCACAGGTACGGGGTTGTTGGCGTTAATGTGTAAACAGCGAGTGCCAGATTTAAAGGTGAGTGCGGTTGAGGTTGATAAGGCCGCCTACCAGCAAGCTGTACAAAATTGCCAGCAAAGCCCTTGGCCAGACATTAGCATTTATCACCAGTGTGTACAGCAGTTTGCGGCTGAGACTAAATTTGATTGCGTTATATCTAATCCACCTTATTTTAATCACAGTTTAAAAAGTGATAATGCAGCACGCAATGCCGCTCGCCATACCGATGGTTTAAGCTTTGCAGAACTGATTGCTGCGTTTAAACGCTTAACGCATAAGCAAGCACGTTTTAATTTAATTTTGCCTAGTGAAGAGGCACAGTTATTTATAACCTTGGCGCAGCAGCAAGGGCTGTATTTAAGCGCGCATTGCCAAGTAAAAACCACACCGAGTAAAGTGTTCAGCCGCAGCTTAATGCGCTTTAGCTTAATCAAAACAGAATTAGTGCAATCAGTGCTTTGCATAAAAGATGAAAACAACACCTACACAGCTGATTATGTCGGGCTTTGCAAAGCATTTTATTTAAAGATGTAAGCTATTTATTGAGCTTGGTTATCTAGTAAAAAAGGATAATTTACCCATTATGCATACGTATTCAGTTTTTATTTAATCAATCACCAGACTAGTGTTAACCACTTGTAAATAACGTCGAGTATGTTGTTTAACTCGCTCAACACTTGGAACACACACTATGAAGCTGAATAAAATTATCACCACTGCAGGATTAAGCCTTGGCTTAACTTTACCAAGCTTAGCTATGGCAGCACCTACAACATTTGTGCATCTATTTGAATGGAACTGGCAAGATATAGCTCAAGAATGTGAACAGTTTTTAGGGCCCAAAGGATATGCTGCTGTACAGGTATCTCCGCCTAACGAGCATATTACAGGTAATCAATGGTGGACTCGCTACCAACCTGTGAGCTACCAACTGCAAAGCCGTGGCGGGAACCGGACGCAGTTTATAGATATGGTTAATCGATGTAATTCGGCAGGCGTAGATATATATGTTGATACCCTAATAAACCATATGGCTGCAGGTAATGGTACTGGTACCGACGGTAATAACTTTGGTAATAAACAATATCCTATTTACAGCCCACAAGATTTTCACCAAAGCTGTTCAATTAACCCTGAGGATTACGGTAATAATCGCTATCGTGTGCAACATTGCGAGCTGGTAGGGCTTGCCGATTTAAATACCGCTTCAACTTATGTGCAAAATACGTTAGCGGCATATATTAATGACTTACAAGCCTTAGGAGTTAAAGGCTTTAGGTTTGATGCTGCTAAGCATGTTGCTGCAAGTGATATTCAAAGTTTAATGGCAAAAATAAATGGCTCGCCAGTGGTTTTTCATGAGGTGATAGATCAAGGTACTGAAGCGGTAGATGCCTCAGAGTATTTAAGTACAGGTTTAGTTACTGAGTTTAAATACAGTACACAGCTTGGTAATACATTTAGAAATGGCTCGCTTGCGTGGCTAAGTAATTTTGGTGAAGGTTGGGGTTTTATGCCAAGTTCATCAGCTGTGGTATTTGTTGATAACCATGATAACCAACGTGGGCATGGTGGTGCGGGTAATGTAATTACTTTTGAAGATGGCCGTTTATACGACCTAGCTAACGTCTTTATGTTGGCGTATCCGTATGGGTACCCAAAAGTCATGTCGAGTTATGACTTTCATGGTGATACCGATGCAGGTGGGCCAAGTGTGCCAGTGCACAACAATGGTAACTTGGAATGTTTTGCAAGCAAATGGAAGTGTGAGCATCGGTGGTCATACATTGCTGGTGGTGTTGATTTTAGAAATAACACTGCCGATAACTGGGCTGTAACCAACTGGTGGGATAACACCAATAACCAGATTGCATTTGGGCGAGGTAGCTCAGGCCATATGGCAATTAATAAAGAAGACTCAACTTTAAATGCAACAGTTCAAACAGATATGGCTGCTGGGCAGTACTGTAACGTATTAAAAGGTGAGCTTTCGGGTGATGCTAAAAGCTGTAGTAGTGAGGTTATTACAGTTAATAGTAACGGCACGATTAATTTAAATGTGGCGCCATGGGATGCCATGGCTATTCATAAAAATGCTAAATTACTACAAGGCTCGCTCCCTAATAACGGCGGTGATTGGCAAAGAACCGTTGTTTTTATCAATGCGCTAACACAAAGCGGACAAGATATGTTTGTTCGTGGTGGAATAGATCACACTTATGCCAATGCAAACCTTGGTAGAAACTGCCAAACAACGAACGTTGAATGTGCCATGCCTATTCGTCACAACAATTTAAAAAACAACACCACTTTGCCTTGGAAAGCAAACGATAATTACCTAGATTGGTATGGTATCGAACAAGGTCAAAGCAGTGAGGCGCAAGGTAGCGCTATGGATTGGACTACTAATATATGGCCTAGTGAATTCGGGGCGAAAAAAACGGTAGATAGCGATGGTTTTGGCGTTACACCGCTTAATATATGGGGTGAACACTACTGGATGCTTGATGTTGATATGGATTGCAGTAAAGCCGTTAACGGCTGGTTTGAACTCAAAGCATTTATAAAAAATGGCCAAGAGTGGGAGGGCGATATAAACCAAGCTGATACCCCATATGCAAGCACTAACCATATGGCCCAGTGCGGCAAAATTAATATGTTTGAATTTAATAGCTCAAGTGTAGAGGTGCGTGACTTTTAAATATGCACTTTTAATCATGTACTTTAAAACGTGATTATTATTTAAAAACCAAGTGTGTTAAAGGCACTTGGTTTTTATTTTTTACATGCACCTAATTAGCTATGTAATTTCATAGTGTGTTTATAAATCAGCTGGTATTATTGTTTTATTCGCTATTTAAAATCAAAGCAACTCAATGAAAAACTTCAATAAACTAAATTTGCTAAGCACTCTCGCTGCAGCTTTATTTATAAGCCATAGTGCGCATGCAAACATGAGTCCTGTAGGGCTTTGGAAAACCATTAATGAAGATACCAAAGAAGCAAAGTCTTATGTACGCATTACTGAGCAAGATGGCGTGCTAACTGGCAAAATTGAAACAATACTCAATAAAGCCAAGCAAGATGCGCTTTGCAGTGAGTGCAACGGTGATAAAAAGAATCAGCCGATGCTAGGCATGACCATTATTGAAGATGTAACTTATGCAGGTGACGGTAGTTGGGAAGACGGTGAAATACTCGACCCAAATAACGGTAAAACCTACAGCGTGCGTTTAACTCCGCAGCAAAATGGCGAAAAACTTGAAGTGCGCGGTTATGTGGGCTTTTTTTACCGTAACCAATACTGGTTAAAAGTAGAGTAGTTAAATATTAAAAAGCGCTGCATAGCAGCGCTTTTTGCAAGAGTGCACAGTTACAGGGTTTCAGCGTACTCTGTCATCACCTGTTCTACCCAGGTGGCAATACGTTCGTCGCTTAGCTCGTACTGACTATCTTCATCAAGGGCTAAACCAACAAATTGTTTACCGTCTTCGGTAAGGGCTTTAGAGGCTTCAAATTCGTAATTACTGTCGTTAGGCCAAAAGCCAAGTTGAGTAATGGCTTGGGCATTTATTTCATCATGAAGCATGCCTAATGCGTCTTGAAACCACTGGCCATACCCTTGCTGATCGCCCATCCCAAATAAGGCAATGGTTTTACCATTTAGGTCAACGTCTTTTATGTCGTCCCACTTTGATTCCCAATCTTCTTGAATTTCGCCAAAGTCCCACGTAGAAATACCAAAAATGATAAAGTCATATTGCTCAGCGTTTTTAAGCGGCTCGTCTTTAATATTATGTAAGCTGACAATGTCGGCGCCTATAATGTCGCGTATTTTTTCTGCCGCCATTTCGGTATAGCAGGTAGTAGAACCAAAAAATAAACCAATCTGCATCGTATTTATCACTGTGTAATTGCCTGTTATGATAGGCTCAAGTTTACCGTAAGGTATTTTTAATTGATACCTTCTCCCGTGGTATTACCAACATGAGATCACAACGTGACAACGCTATCTGACGATTTACCTGAACAAAATAATGAGCTAAGCAGCAATAGCGACTTTTTAGAAACCTTTCTTGATAGCCTCTATTTAGAGCAAGGCGTAAGTGAAAACACGCTGAGCGCTTATCGCAGTGACTTAGATAAGTTTTGCCAATTTTTAAAAGGCGAAAACTTAATGACGGTAACCAGCCTCGACGTTGAAAGTTACTTGGCACATCGTGTTGATTTAGGGCTAAAGCCACGCAGTACTGCACGCAGTATTAGTGCATTAAAACGTTTTTATCAGTACTTTGTACGCGAAAAAATAATTAGCGACTCACCTATGGTCAATATTGCTCAGCCTAAAGCGGGGCAGTCGTTACCAAAAACGCTTTCTGAGGCTGAAGTAGAGGCGCTATTAAGTGCCCCCAATATTGAAGAGCCAATGGGGCTGCGCGACAAAGCCATGCTCGAGCTCTTGTATGCAACGGGTTTGCGGGTAACTGAGCTGGTAGGGCTGAGAATGGAGCAAATAAATTTGCGCCAAGCTGTGGTATTTGTAAAAGGTAAAGGAAATAAAGAGCGATTAGTGCCTTTAGGTGAAGAGGCTATGTATTGGCTGGAGCAATTTTTAAAGCTTGGGCGAGCACAAATGATAAAACATGCCACCGATTTTGTATTTCCCTCTAAACGTGGGGTGGGCATGACACGACAAACTTTTTGGCATCGGATTAAACACTATGCTATTTTGGCATCCGTTGAGTCGCCGTTATCGCCCCACACCTTGCGACATGCATTTGCAACGCATTTATTAAATCATGGGGCTGACTTGCGTGTGGTGCAGATGATGCTTGGCCACAGCGACCTATCAACTACCCAAATTTATACGCATGTAGCGAATGAGCGATTAAAATCGGTGCATGCTGAGCATCATCCTCGTGCTTAAGCGAATTTTTTTGTCACTAAGCCGGTCATATAGACACGATAAGATAAGTATTTTTAGGATAGAGAACCCGTTATGAAAAAATTAATGTTAGCAGGTGCCATGTTGTGCACTAGTTTGAGCGCTTTTGCTAATGGTGTTGCAGTAACACCCGATGCCAATGATCCTATTGTGACAAAATTTGCCGCGCTAGGAGTAACTGTTAAACAAATTAACCCAAGTCCGGTTGCGGGCTTAAAAGAATTGATCACCAATAAAGGGGTGCTGTATGCAAGCCCTGACGGTCAGTTTTTAATGCAAGGTACGCTAATCGATTTAAACAACCGTAGTAATTTAACTGAGCAAGCACTTAATGGTGTGCGTCAATCAGGGTTAAAAGAATACGAAGATTCAATGATTGTGTATAAAGCGCCAGAAGAAAAACACAGCATTACCGTGTTTACTGATATTAGCTGTGGTTACTGTCGTAAATTACACCGTGAGCTTGATGACTTACTTGAGTCGGGTATTACGGTTAAATACCTAGCATTTCCACGTGGCGGCCTGCAAGGATCAGGTTATGCCGATTTAATGAATGTGTGGTGTGCTAAAGATCAGCAAGAAGCACTTACTGAAGCTAAATCTGGTGCAGATACACAAATTGTAAAAGACTGTAGCGCACCCGTTGCAGAGCATTACCAATTAGGGCAAAGCTTTGGAATTAGTGGTACACCGGCTATTATTTTAGAAGATGGCACGATGATCCCAGGCTACCAACCAGCTGCCGCACTAAGCGCTGCGCTTGAGGCTAACAAAGCAGGTTAATTAAAAACCTGAGTACCTGTTTAAAAAGGCCTTTATGGCCTTTTTTTGTCTTTTTGTTATGAATATCATAAGTTAAAAACCAGCATGAAAAAAATGATCATTGCGCGAGAACCCGTTGACGACTCTCATCTACCTAGTCATCTACATCCTGTTATTAAGCAAATTTATGCCACGCGTAACGTCTGCCATGCTGATGAATTAAATAATAGTGCGGCCACTTTGCTCGACTTTAAGCTATTTAAAGATATAGACAAAGCCAGCCAACTATTAATTGATGCACTGCATGCACAAAGTAAAATACTAATTGTTGGCGATTTTGACGCCGATGGCGCAACCAGCACCGCCACCTTAATGCAAGGGTTGGCCATGTTTGGCTTTACCCATTTAGATTATTTAGTGCCAGACCGCTTTAGTTTAGGTTATGGCTTAAGCCCAGCATTGGCTGAGCAAATAGTCACTATGCAGCCCGATTTAGTGATCACCGTAGATAACGGTATATCGTGTATTGCAGGGATTGATATTGTTAAAGCAGCAGGCATTAAAGTGCTGGTTACAGATCATCATTTACAAGGCGAGCAACTGCCTAATGCCGATGCTATTGTTAATCCTAATCGCCATGACTGTGATTTTCCCTCTAAGTCGATAGCCGGTGTTGGGGTGGCGTTTTATTTACTTATTGCACTGAGAAGTGCGCTGCGTGAACAAGGCTACTTTAACCAACATCCTATGCCAAATATTGCTGACTTACTCGATATTGTAGCCCTTGGTACGGTGGCCGATGTGGTGGCTCTGGATGCGAATAACCGTACGTTAGTGCATCAAGGCTTGGCACGTATTCGAAGTGGTAAAACCCGCCCAGGTATCACCGCACTGATTGAAGTGGCTAATCGCAATGCAGCTCGTTTGAGTGCCAGCGATTTTGGCTTTTCATTGGCGCCACGTTTAAATGCAGCAGGGCGTTTAGATGATATGAGCCTAGGTATAGCTTGCTTACTTAGCAACGACATAAATCAAGCAAGGCGCATAGCCGGTGAGCTTGACAGCTTAAACTTTGCCAGACGTGAAATAGAGCAAGGCATGCAAGTAGAAGCGCAAGCCGTGCTCGATAGGCTAGCATTTAAAGAAGATAGCGTACCTGATGCTATTTGTTTGTATCAAGACGATTGGCACCAAGGCGTTATTGGCATTTTAGCGGGGCGCTTAAAAGAAAAATACCACCGCCCAACCGTGATATTTGCGGGTGGCGAAAACGGTGAGATAAAAGGTTCATGTCGCTCTATTGAAGGTTTACATATGCGCGACCTGCTTGAAGGTTTAAACACCGCGCAGCCCGGTTTAATTAATAAATTTGGTGGCCATGCAATGGCGGCAGGTTTAAGTATTAACGAGCAGCAATTTCCTGAGTTTAAACGTGCGTTTGATAGTGCGGTTAGTGAGCAACTCAGTGAAGAAAGTAAACGCTGTATTGTGTTTACCGATGGTGAGCTACCTAATGATTGCTTTAGCATGGATTTTGCGCAGCTTTTAAAACAATCGGGCCCGTGGGGGCAGCAGTTTCCAGAGCCGGTATTTGAACACACCTTTGAAGTAATCCAGCAGCGTATTGTGGGTGAAAAACACTTAAAGCTAGTATTAAAGCATCAGTCTGCACGCTTAGTGGATGCCATAGCCTTTGGGATTGATGTAAAAGCGTGGCCAGATACCGAGGCGCAGTTTGTTAAAGTAGCGTATCAGCTCGATATAAATGAATTTAGAGGTAAATTTAGCTTACAACTTATAGTTAGAGAGCTTGAAAAAGTGGGCTAAAAAATATCTTCAAACCATGCATAAAAGGCTAATAAAACGCGCGGTTTTTTGTTAAAATCGGGCGTTTTTATTATTTAATGATTTTTAATTGCGCTCGGTCTCTTTTTTAAGTGCGCAATAACCTAGCCATTTTGGAGTAATGTACATGTTTGAAGTGAATCCTGTGATTAATCAAATCAAGGAAATTCGCGAACGTACTGAACTGCTTCGGGGGTACCTTTGACTACGCTCTTAAACAAGAACGTTTAGAAGAAGTTAACGCCGAACTTGAAGATTCAGCCGTATGGAATGAGCCTGAGCGCGCACAAGCCCTTGGTCGTGAAAAGTCAGCACTAGAAGCCGTGGTTGAAACAATCGATAACCTTGTTGCTGGTACTGACGATGTTGAAGGTTTAGTAGAGCTTGCTGTTGAAGCTGAAGATCAAGACACCTTTGATGAAGCACAAAGCGAACTAGCTGATTTAAACCAGCAGCTTGAAGGGCTTGAGTTTCGTCGTATGTTTTCAGGCTCTCACGATTCAAACGATGCCTACCTTGATTTACAATCAGGCTCTGGCGGCACTGAAGCACAAGACTGGTGTAATATTTTACTGCGTATGTACTTACGCTGGGGTGAAGCTAAAGGCTTTAAAGTAGAGCTTGTTGAGGCGACCGATGGCGATGTTGCTGGTATTAAAGGCGCAACAGTACGTTTTTCTGGTGAGTATGCATATGGTTGGTTACGCACTGAAACAGGCGTACACCGCTTAGTTCGTAAAAGCCCATTTGATTCAAGTGGCCGCCGCCATACCTCGTTTGCATCTGCGTTTGTTTACCCAGAAGTTGATGACAACATTGAGATTGATATTAATCCGTCTGACTTACGTATAGACGTTTACCGTGCATCAGGCGCGGGTGGTCAGCACGTAAATACCACTGAATCGGCAGTACGTATTACCCACGTACCAACCAATACCGTGGTGCAGTGTCAAAACGAGCGCTCGCAGCATAAAAATAAAGCCCAAGCAATGAAGCAGTTAAAAGCGAAATTATTTGAGCTTGAGCTACAACAGCAAAATGCTGAAAAGCAAAGCCAAGAAGACAACAAGTCTGATATTGGCTGGGGAAGTCAAATTCGTTCATACGTACTTGATGACTCGCGTATTAAAGATTTACGTACTGGCGTTGAAAACCGTAACACTCAAGCGGTACTCGATGGCGACCTAGATAAATTTATTGAAGCCAGCTTAAAATCTGGTTTATAACCACCAAGCTAAAAAAGAGCTAAAAAATGACTGATCAAATCCAAGACGAAAATAAGTTAATCGCTGAGCGTCGCGGCAAATTAGACGCTATTCGCGAAAATTGCCCAGCCAACGGTCATCCAAACCAATTCCGTCGTGAGCATTACACGGCAGATTTGCAGGCTGAGTTTGGTGATAAGAGTAAAGAAGAGCTAATCGAATTACAGCACGTAGTATCGATAGCAGGTCGTATTCTTGCTAAACGTGGTCCATTTATGTCTATTCAAGACATGAAAGGCCGTGTACAAGCATATGCCTCAAAAGACGTTCAAAAAGATTTAAAAGCAAAATATGGTCAGCTTGATATTGGCGATATTATTGGTGTTAAAGGCGCGCTGAACAAATCAGGTAAAGGCGATTTATACGTAGAAATGACAGAGTACGAACTGCTGACTAAGTCACTTCGTCCACTACCAGAAAAATTCCATGGCTTATCAGATCAAGAAACTAAATACCGTCAACGTTATGTTGATTTAATTACTAACGAAGCAACGCGTGAAACATTCCGCATTCGCTCACAAGTAGTTGAAGGCATTCGTCGCTTTTTAGCTGACCGCGATTTTATGGAAGTAGAAACGCCAATGCTACAGGTTATTCCTGGTGGCGCGACGGCACGTCCGTTTGTAACGCATCATAATGCGCTTGATATCGACATGTACTTGCGTATTGCACCAGAGCTTTACTTAAAGCGTTTAGTGGTAGGTGGTTTTGACCGCGTATTCGAAATTAACCGTAACTTCCGTAACGAAGGGTTATCGACACGCCACAACCCAGAATTCACTATGATTGAGTTCTACCAAGCGTACGCTGACTACATTGATTTAATGAACATCACCGAAGACATGTTACGTACAGTTGCAACTAATGTACTGGGCAGCCCAATTGTGGTTAACACCACTAAAGATGAAAACGGCGACGTTGTTGATTCAGTAGAGTATGATTTTGGTCAACCATTCACGCGTTTAAGCATGGCAGATGCTATCTTAAAATATAACCCTGAGTTTGATGCTGCGGTATTTAACGACCCAGAAAACCACTTTGAAGAATTAAAAGCGTACGCTAAACAAGTACACGTTAAAATTCCTGAAAACTGCGTATGGGGCCCAGGTAAGTTCTTATGTGAAATATTTGAAGAAACGGCTGAGCATATGCTTATCCAACCTACATTTATCACAGGCTACCCGTGGGAAGTATCTCCACTTGCACGTCGTAACGACGAAAATCCATTTGTAACTGATCGTTTTGAATTTTTTGTTGGCGGTCGTGAATTAGCAAATGGTTTCTCAGAGCTTAACGATGCACAAGATCAAGCTGAGCGTTTTACTCGTCAGGTTGAAGAGAAAGACGCTGGTGATGATGAAGCAATGCATTATGACGAAGACTACATTCGCGCACTTGAGTATGGTTTACCACCAACGGCAGGTGAGGGCATTGGTATTGACCGTTTAGTGATGCTATTTACTGACTCATCAACTATCAAAGATGTTATTTTATTCCCGCACATGCGCCCACAAGCTGACTAAGCTTGAAGGAATAAACTATAAAATTATTAACGCCGCTAATTAGCGGCGTTTTTTTTGCCTTATTGTTTGTGAGACATTGCCTAAACTTTATATTAGGGCTTTTAATTAATAAGTACTACACTGATAATAAAATGTAAGTACAAAGGGATATTAACCTTTAATTCAGTTTCATTATCATAAAGTTGCCTCACTGCTTAGCAACATTAAAGCAGTGCTATAACTTTTTGGTATGATTGTTTTTTAAACATTATGTTGTATTTATGTGAATTTTTTAGCTAAAATATGGCCGAAATTTGTACACGGTCATTATTAGTCGTAAAAATAAAAATTTCTAAAGGACTTAGATAAATAATATGAAAGCTAAACGAGTAGAGTCTTTACCCGATGAGAGCACCACAGAGCAACAGCGACAAGCTTACTATCGCGCATGTATTGCTGAGTTTCAAAAATTGGGCTACCAAGAGCAATACCTAGCAGAGCTTACGGATGAACTAGTGCCAGTGATGGGTGTTAACTCAAGCACTCCAAATACCTAACCTGATTAATTTTCAAACTAATTACACTTTAAAACCAGACATGTGTGCAATCTATAGCCATATAGTCACTTTTGTCAGAAAAGTGTTTGACATATTTTCTGAAATCTTTATTATACGCCCCACAAGACGGAGAGGTGTCCGAGTGGCCGAAGGAGCTCCCCTGCTAAGGGAGTATAGAGTTTGTAGCTCTATCGAGGGTTCGAATCCCTCCCTCTCCACCATTTTTTAAATGGCGAAATCTTGTAAACGTAAAGATGGGCGCATAGCTCAGCTGG
>NZ_PNDI01000068.1:0-16630 GCF_005887465.1 Pseudoalteromonas sp. S1610
GATACCTAGAGGGGCTATAAACCCCTGCCGGTTTTCAAGACCGGTGCATTCGACCACTCTGCCATCTCTCCGCACGGCCTGAATAATAGGGAAACCCTTGGACTTTGGGAAGCTTTTTTTTCATTTTTTTGTTCAAGTGATTAAAAAACAACTAATTTGTTTAAACATAAAGCAATGAGAGCAAATCCTAACCGGCAAATGAACTTTTATTTAAATTTAGTTGTCTATTGATCTACAAAGGTTTGCCCAAACATATAAGAGTTGGTAATCTAATTTTAGTTAAATTACAGGAACTACTTAGTTTCACTTACAGGAGCTCTACAATGGCGTTTAATCAATCGTACAATACTGCAAAGCCGGTAATGTCGACCATTGAAACAAACAAAGTGCTTAAAAACACTTATTTCTTACTTGCAATGACACTTGCATTTAGTGCAGTCACTGCCGGTATTTCAATGGCACTGCAATTACCTTACTTTATGGGACTTGTATTCACACTAGTTTCATTTGGTCTACTTTTTGTTGTTAATAAAAAAGCAGATACAGCATCTGGTGTATTTTGGGTGTTTGCGTTTACAGGATTAATGGGAGCCGGCTTAGGCCCTCTGCTAAATCATTACGCACAATTACCTAATGGCCCTATGCTAATTATGCAAGCGCTAGGTTCTACGGCGTTAATCTTCTTTGGTTTATCTGCTTATGCACTTAACACTAAAAAAGACTTCTCATTCATGGGTGGCTTTTTAACTGTAGGCTTAATTGTGGTTATCGTGGCAATTATTGTAAATATTTTCTTAGGTAGCTCGCTAATGTTTATGGTTCTAAACGCAGCAGTTGTATTAATCATGTCTGGCCTGATTTTGTTCGATACGAGCAGAATCATTAACGGCGGCGAAACAAATTATATCCGTGCAACTGTATCTTTATACCTTAGCGTATATAACCTATTTACTTCATTACTTGCCTTACTTGGCGCAAATAATGACTAATTAAATAGTTCTGTTAAAATAGCCCCTTTATTGGGGCTTTTTTATTGGAATAGTTTTGGCACGCTTTGTACTTTCTTTACATACTCCACCATCAGATCACGATACCACTCAACGTATTGTTAAGTTTGCTCATGCCTGCCTAGCGCAGGGACATAGCGTTGATGCGTTATTTTTATACCAAGATGCTATTTATCATGCTTCAACTCATTTTGAGTTAGCCTCAGATGAGTTAAGTACTCCCTCGCTTTGGCAGCAACTGGCTGAAAAAAATATAAATCTAATGTTATGCGTTACTGCGGCTGAAAAGCGAGGCTTAGATATAAAAAATACCGGCGCATTTGCTGTTGCAGGCTTAGCTGAATTTGCCATGCTGGCCAGTGAAGCAGATAAATGGATACAATTTAAATGATTAATGTACTCGTAATTAGTCAGTCAAGCCCATTTGATGATATGCATATCCGCGATGCACTTGATATGACCCTTATTTTTGCTGCCGTAGATCAAAATATTAGCTGGTTGTTTAGCGGCCCAGCTGTGTTAGCGCTTAAAAAAAACCAAAAGCCAAATAGTTTAGGTATCAAAGATTTTTTTAAAAACATTAAAATGTTGGAAATCTATGATGTTGAAAATATTTACGTTTGTGAAAAGTCACTGATTGATTATGGTTTAAGTAAAAGTGAACTACTCATTGAGGCAAACATAGTAAACTTTAATGCCCAAAAACAGTTAATTCACAATCAGCAGCATGTGGTGACCCTATGAGTACTTTACATATTTTTTCAAAACCACTGAATTACTACAGTACCCACAGCTTAGACAATCTAATTATGCTCACAGACAGTGTTTTACTCGTGGGTGACGCTTGCTTTGCAAAAGGGCAATATAGACAATTTGCTGACTCACTTTATATTTTAAAAGATGATGCAGAAGCTCGAGATATATCATTAAATATGAACGACAAAGCAATTAGCTATGATGAGTTCGTTACCCTCAGTTTAACTGCAAAACAATCAATTACTTGGTGAACCATGTTGGAATTTAATAATCAAACAATAGACACTGATAAACAAGGTTATTTGCTAGATCATACTGTTTGGTCAAAAGAGTTAGCCAATGTTATTGCAGAGCAAGAAAACATCACATTAACTGAGCAGCATTGGGAAGTTGTTAACTTTGTGCGAGAGTTTTATCTTGAATATAACACCAGTCCAGCCATTAGAATGTTAGTCAAAGCCATGGCTAAAGCACTCGGTGAGGATAAAGGGAACAGCATGTACTTATACAAACTTTTTCCTAAAGGACCAGCCAAACAAGCAACTAAAATTGCGGGTTTACCTAAACCTGCACGGTGTATTTAATGAAGCATAAAACTGAACATTCGCCCTCCTCAAAGGGTAAGCGCAATACAGGCCGTACTTACTCTCGAAGTGGTATCAATAAAAGGACAGTAAAAAGGCCAATAAAGCCGGCAATAGCGCAGAGCGATAAAAAAGTCATTTTATTTAATAAACCTTATGATGTCCTTTGCCAGTTCACTGACGATCAAAATAGGCAAACATTGGCTGATTTTATTCCTATAAAAGATGTTTACGCAGCAGGTCGTTTAGACAGGGACAGCGAAGGGTTGTTGTTATTAACAAACTGCGGCAAGTTACAAAATACGCTCACAGCGCCTGGTAAAAAAACCAACAAAACCTATTGGGTTCAGGTTGAAGGGACCCCAACACAAGCATCTATCGATGCTTTAAATAAAGGTGTCGAACTAAAAGATGGAATCACCTTGCCCGCTGAAGTAACTTTAATGGATGAACCAGCGCTTTGGCCAAGAACTCCTCCTGTGCGAGAGCGTAAATCAATACCTACATCATGGCTAAGTATTACAATTAACGAAGGCAGAAACCGTCAAGTTAGACGCATGACAGCTCATGTTGGCCACCCTACTTTGCGTTTAATTCGCTACAGTATCGGTAAATACACGCTAGAGGGAATAAATAGCGGTCAATTCAAAGATATTGATAATTAACCATCAAGTTGCGTTAATCATCTAATTATCTGTAGCTAAAGCAATACAATTTCTTCCTTGTTTTTTCGCGTAATAAAGTGCGTTATCTGCTTGTTTAAAAAATTGTGCATGATCGCTATCGTGTTCATGCTCTATGGTGTTTATTCCCATACTGACAGACAATAGTCCTGTAAAGCTGTCTTTGTGGGGAATGGCCATTTTTTCAATCGATTTTTGTATTTGTTCGGCAATAAATAATGCTCCTTGCTTACCTGTTTGAGGTAACAGCACGACAAACTCTTCGCCTCCGAATCGCGCAACAAAATCTTCTGGCCTGCAGACGGTTTCAGCTAATTTTTGCGCAACTTGAAATAAACATTTATCTCCTTCGAGATGACCATACCGGTCGTTATACTTTTTAAAATTATCGATATCAATAATGATCATCGAAAGCTCACGATGCTCGTTCGATAACTTGTTAAATTCAGACGTTAGTTTTTCATCAAAGCGCCGCCTGTTGGCTATTTTAGTGAGTGAGTCTAAAAACGCCATATCACTGAGTATTTCTTGAGTTTTTAAACGCTCAGTAGCATCGTTGAATATAGCAATAAATTCTCCTTCAACACTGATACCAGAAACTTGCATCACAATCTCACTGCCATCTTTACAAGAAATTCTGTAATCATTAGCTGGAATATCATCATTATTTTGATTGGCTTGCTCAAGTGACTCCTGCCATAACGTTTGTGCAAATGTTCTGTAATCTTTTTCAGGGTAGGCTAATTTCCACCACACATTAAGATTAGGTACGTCTTGTAACGTGTAACCAAATACATCAATAAAACGTTGGTTCACTTTTAAAATATCACCAGTTACCATACAAACATCACATACCGGTAAGGGCAGAATCGTGAATAATCGCGCATAGTGACTTAGCTCATGCTTGCGCATGGGATGTTGGGTAGTGCTTATAACATTATAGTCTTGTTCTTTGTTTTCACGTTCAAGCGATATATTCATAGAAGCGACAAAATGCCACTCTACCCACCATTTCTCTAACTGGCTTAAAATTGCCTTTTGTGATGATTTTAAAGAGCCTAAAGAGGATTCTATAAGCCTAAACAGCTCAACAATCGGATTAGGTTCTTGATAAAGATAGGGAGCTGGCACAGTTATAATGTCATAAAATAACTTATAAGCTGATTCTTTGAATTGCTGTAGTGAATAATCGTCTTCAAAAGTAAGATTTGACACCGTTTTTTCGGACGCATCCAGCACAAACGACTTAACCAAATGTGATTGCGAGGCGTAATTCATATATTCATTCCATTGATTATATTTTAGGTTATTTAAGTATTTACGTGTTTAGATACTAATTAAGATATGGTAGGTAATCTCAAATGTAAAGTTTTGTTAATGAAGAATAGCGCTACGTAATTAAATACGACAAAAGCAACTTACAAAGTATGAAGCCATCAATATAATTCATCCCTTTTCATTAGCCTAAAAATGAGTAAATTACACACCAAACTACGCCTTACTAACCATTGGATGGAAAAAGTTACAACAAAATCTATTCAATCCCCCATCCTCTCTTTAAGCACCAACAAAATACATGCTATAATCGCGGCCTTTCCAAGTTAACAGTAATCTGTATAAGCGAAATTATTCATGAGCGAAAATAGTCACATTAAAGTCATCGTTGGTATGTCCGGCGGTGTTGATTCTTCTGTATCTGCATATTTATTAAAACAGCAAGGCTACCAAGTAGAAGGCTTGTTTATGAAGAACTGGGAAGAAGATGACAATGATGAATATTGCGCTGCTGCTGAAGATTTAAAAGATGCACAAGCTGTATGTGACAAGTTAGGCATTGAACTTCATACCGTTAATTTTGCTGCTGAATACTGGGATAATGTATTTGAATACTTTTTAGCAGAATACAAAGCGGGTCGTACACCCAACCCAGATATAATGTGTAATAAAGAAATAAAATTTAAAGCGTTTTTAGAGTTTGCTGCGCAAGCACTTGGTGCTGATTTTATTGCAACTGGTCACTATGTGCGCCGAGAGCTACGCGATGACAAATACGTAATGTGCCGAGGCCTAGACGATAACAAAGATCAAAGCTACTTTTTGTATACACTAAGCCATGAGCATATTGCGCAAACACTATTTCCTGTCGGAGATATTGCCAAACCAGAAGTACGCCGCATTGCTGAAGAACAGGATTTAATTACCCATGATAAAAAAGACAGCACCGGCATTTGTTTCATTGGCGAGCGTAAATTCAAAGATTTTCTGCAAAAGTTTTTGCCTGCACAACCTGGAGTAATTGAAGACACCGATGGTAACAATGTAGGTGAGCATGAAGGCTTGATGTATCACACCCTTGGCCAGCGTAAAGGTTTATTAATTGGTGGCATGAAAGAAGGCTCGGGCGAACCATGGTACGTGGTAGATAAAGATATAGAACGAAATGTTCTTGTTGTTGGTCAAGGTAAAGATCACCCTCGCTTGTACAGTAACGGCCTTAATGCAAACCAATTACACTGGGTAGATCGTGTTGGCCCGCAAGGTACAACTCGCTGCACCGTTAAAACTCGCTACCGTCAAGAAGACTTAAGCTGTACATTACTCGTTGGAGAAGATGGTATGGCACGCGTATTGTTTGATGAGCCGCAAAAAGCCGTTACCCCAGGACAATCCGCCGTATTTTACGCTGATGAAGTCTGTTTAGGCGGTGGTATTATTGATTCGGTGATTAAGTAATGAATCAACATCAAGTCATGGCACTTGCTGCCATGTGCCAAGTAGCAAAACAAGTACAAAAGGTTGCTCAATACGGTCGTTGTGATGAACATGACTTATCAACGTTGTTATCAAGTATTGTGCAAACCTCACCCGCCTCTCCTGAGGATGTATACCAAGGCACACAAAATTTGCGTGATGGCTATAAAACATTAATGGCACAACTGAGTGCCGGTGCTCAAAAAGATGTTGAAATAGTTAAATACGTGGGTGGCTTAATGCAGTTAGAGCGAGCCCTTAGTGCCAATAGTAAGAGCCTCAATGAATTAGGTAAACGTATTGATGATATTCATCGTCGTTTAGATCATTTTGCTATTACCGATGACAGTGTTGTTGCCGGTTTAGCAGATATATACTCGTCGGTGCTAAGCCCCCTTGGGCACCGAATCCAGGTTTATGGTAAACCCGAGTTATTAAAACAGCAGCTCACTCAAAACAAAATCCGTGCGTTACTTTTAGCCGGCATTCGTAGTGCAGTATTATGGCGTCAAATGGGCGGCAAACGTCGTCATTTCTTTTTTGCAAAAAGAAAAATTCTCGCCATTGCTAAAACAAAAATTTAATTATCGTTCAAACTAAAATTTAGGAGTTATTATGGAGCTTTCAGCGTTAACGGCTATCTCTCCGGTTGATGGTCGCTACGGCAGCAAAACCACTGAACTACGCAGTATTTTTAGCGAATTTGGATTAATCAAATACCGCGTAACCGTTGAAGTGCGTTGGTTGCAAGCGTTAGCTGCAGCAAGCGATATAAAAGAAGTCCCAGCTTTAAGCGAGCAAGCAAACGGACTATTAAATGCTATCGTCGATAACTTCTGTGAAGCCGATGCACAGCGTGTTAAAGACATTGAACGCACCACTAACCATGATGTAAAAGCCGTAGAGTACCTACTAAAAGAAAAAGTAGCTGATAACGCTGAATTACATGCCATTAATGAATTTATTCACTTTGCATGTACATCTGAAGATATTAATAATCTATCTCACGGTTTAATGTTAAGTGAAGCACGTAACAATGTTATTTTACCTTATTGCGATGAGCTATTAAGCGCAATTAAAGAAAAAGCTGTTGAATACAGAGCCATTCCAATGATGACTCGTACGCATGGGCAACCTGCAACCCCATCAACTATGGGTAAAGAGTTTGCAAACGTATACATGCGTTTAAAGCGTCAACGTGATCAAATTGCCCAAGTAGAAATGCTAGGCAAAGTAAATGGTGCTGTAGGTAACTACAATGCTCACCTAAGTGCTTACCCTGATTACGACTGGCATACTCACGCAGATAAATTTGTAGCTAGCCTAGGTTTAACACTTAACCCGTTTACCACACAAATTGAACCGCATGACTACATTGCAGAACTATTTGATGCTATTGCGCGTTTTAATACTATATTGCTCGATTTTGACCGCGATATGTGGGGATACATTGCGCTTAATCACTTCAAGCAAAAAACCATTGCTGGTGAAATTGGCTCATCAACTATGCCACATAAAGTAAACCCTATTGATTTTGAAAACTCAGAAGGTAACTTAGGTTTAGCTAATGCCATATTAGGTCACTTAGCGCAAAAGCTGCCTGTTTCTCGTTGGCAACGTGATTTAACTGACTCAACCGTATTACGTAATTTAGGTGTAGGTATGGGTTATGCTGTTATTGCATACCAATCTACACTTAAAGGTGTAAGCAAGCTAGAAGTTAACGAACAACGTTTAGCCGATGAGCTTGACCAAAACTGGGAGCTACTAGCAGAGCCAATCCAAACAGTAATGCGTAAATACGGCATTGAAAAGCCATATGAAAAGCTAAAAGATTTAACGCGTGGTAAACGTGTAAATCAAGAAATTATGGCTGATTTCATTGATGGTTTAGATTTACCAGACGCTGCAAAAGCAGAAATGAAAAAGCTAACCCCAGCCAACTACATTGGTCGCGCTGTTGAGTTTATTGATGATTTAGTTTAATTACTCAAATCTACTAATAAAAAGCGAAAGGTACCTGCCTTTCGCTTTTTTCATTTAGGTCTTAACGTTATAGGCATTCTATGTATCAATTAAAAATAAATGAATTATCTGAGCAAGCGTTTTTAAATCAATATTGGCAAAAAAAGCCACTGTTAATCAAAGGAGGTTTTAGTGACTTTAAAGACCCTCTTGATGCCAATGAACTGGCAGGCCTCGCCATGGAAGACAGCATAGAGTCGCGTATTATAACCAACCATAACCAGCAATGGCAGTCTCATCAAGGGCCGTTTGAAGATTTTGAAATACTCACCGATGAGCACGCTACTTTATTAGTGCAAGCAGTCGATCATTGGCACCCAGAAGCCGCACAATTGCTTGAGCCATTTCGTTTTATTCCTAACTGGCGTATAGATGATTTAATGATCAGCTACTCAACCCCTGGCGGTGGTGTTGGACCGCACTTGGATCAATATGATGTATTTATTATTCAAGGAGAAGGCAAACGCCATTGGCGAGTAGGCTTACCTGATGCCTCATTAAAGCAATTTGCTCAAAATAAAAGCTTGCTACAAGTTGAAGCTTTCACTGCAGTGATTGATTGCGTTTTAGAGCCAGGTGACATTTTGTACATACCACCAGGTTGTCCGCATGAAGGCTATGCCATTGAAAATGCTTTAAACTACTCGGTCGGATTTAGAGCACCTAATCAACAAGATTTACTGTCTAGCTTTGCAGATCATATTATTGACACAGAAAGCGGTCAAAAACGTTACACTGATCATACCCTCGCGCTACGTGATTCAAAAGGTGAGCTTACGCAAAGCGAAGTTGATAAAGTAAAAACGTTAATGCAAGCTTTAATAGAAAACGACAGCTTATTTAAAAATTGGTTGGGAAACACATTAAGTCAACCTAAGCATGATATGGATTTAGCGCCTGAAGAAAACCCGTTTAGTACAGCTGAAATTATGCAACAACTTGACAGTGATATGACATTTGAGCGTCTTGGTGGCACGCGTGCAATTTACCAATGCATAGGTGATGAGCTGCTTTTAAGTGTTAATGGCGAAAACTACCCTTTACCGCTATCTGATTTAGAGGCCGTAAAACAGCTAACTGATTTTATTGAATTTGATAGCAGCTTGCTGAACTCAACCACACCTAGCCTAGATTTTATCGAAACCTTTACTACACTGGTTAATGAGGGTATTTGGTTTAGCTAGGAGGAGGTTATGGTTTATACTGTTGACAAAGTTGATTGGCAAAGTGAAAAAGATCAACTTCAACAAATAAGAGAGCGTGTTTTTGTTTACGAATTACATATTCCAAAGAATATTGAATTTGATAGCTTAGATGCGCTCGCTCAACATATTCTGGTTACCGATAATATGCACTCACCTGTTGCCACAGGTCGATTATGTAATGATGGTTTAATAGGAAGAATTGCCGTACTACCCCAGCACCGCAATCGCAACGTTTATAAATCTCTACTTAATTTCATTGTAAAGCTTGCCGCAGAGCAAGGTATTGAGGCTGTCAGTATTAACTGTATTTTAAATGAAGTAGAACGATTCAAAAATAACGGCTTTACTGTGCAAGGGCACGTTTTTATGGAGGCTGGCATTCCAAGACAGAGAATGGAATGCCCCATCACATGCTTTGAAACACGGCCATTTACTTTAGTGCATTAACCAAAAAACGAGCCATTTGGCTCGTTTTTTACTTTATTCTTGTCGGTAATCTTTGAAGAACCGCTGCATTTTCATCATCGCACTGCTTAAATCATCTTTATTAGGTAAAAACACCAATCTAAAATGATCGGGATCTGGCCAGTTAAAAGCGCGCCCATGTACTAATAATATTTTTTCTGCCTTTAACAAGTCAAACATCATTTGTTCATCATTTTTAATATTAAACAATTTTGTATCAACTTTGGGAAATGCATACAGCGCCCCTTTTGGCTTTTTACAGCTTATCCCCTCAATTGCATTTAATCCACGCCAAGCAATATCTCGTTGCTCATATAAGCGACCTCCGGGGTCAATTAAACTGTCAATGGATTGTACCCCACCCAATGCTTGCTGAATGGCATATTGAGCAGGGACGTTTGCGCATAAACGCATTGAGGCAAGAATATCGAGGCCTTTAATTAAATCTGTCATTAAGGCAGTGCGCCCGCTTAGCACCATCCAACCCATTCTAAGACCAGCGGCGCGATATGTTTTAGCTAAACCGTTAAACGTAATAATGGGAATATCGTCGCACAATGCACCAATAGAAGTATGGGTAACGCCGTCGTACAGAATTTTCTCGTATATTTCGTCACTTAACAGTAAAAGCTTGTGCTCTCGGGCAATGTTGATCAACTCTTGAAGCAAGGCATCACTGTACACTGCCCCTGTTGGATTATTAGGGTTTATTAACACCAATGCTTTAGTTTTCGAGGTGATTTTGCTTTTAATATCATCAATATCAGGAAACCAATCTTGCTCTTCATCACATAAATAGTGAACAGGGTTACCGCCTGCTAGCTTTACCGACGCAGTCCAAAGCGGATAATCGGGTGCAGGAATTAATACTTCATCGTCATTATTTAACAACGCTTGAGTAACCATTTGAATAAGTTCACTCACACCGTTGCCAATGTAAATATTATCAACGTCTAAGTTGTGTAAACCTCGCTGTTGGTAATGCTGATAAATAGCAACACGCGCAGAGTAAAGCCCTTTAGAATCACAATAGCCTTGAGCAGAATATAAATTACGAATAATGTCGCGGTGCATATCTTCTGGCATATCAAAACCAAACGCCGCGGGGTTACCAATATTAAGCTTAAGTACTTTTTGGCCCTCATCTTCCATTTTTTTAGCTTGTACTAAAACGGGGCCGCGGATGTCATAACAGACGCCGTCTAATTTATGACTCTTTTTTATTTCTGACATTGTTACCTCTAAAGAGCAAGTTAGCCTTAAGACTAACTCAGTAAAGCCGTGAATTACTAGGGGAAATTAAGCGCTTAAAACTGAAAAAAATTCACGTTAACACTTTATTCTGTTCTTCATTAAACGGGTTTATCGCTGAGCGTGCCACTCATTTAATTTTGCTTGCGAGCCAGTAACTTGCGCCATTAAATTATTTGCTGCATCAACAGCCTGCTCGTCATTCCCATTATTTAAATTATATTCAATTAAACGTGCTACCTCGGCTAAACTTGCCGCTCCAAATTGAGCCGCATTTGATTTAAGGCTATGAGAATGGCGAATTGCAGCCTCTTTATCTTGGCCAAGCGCTGCAATAGTTTCGTTCCCTAAGCGCTCAAATTCCGCACAACAAAATTCCAGCGTATCTGGAAATTGTTCACCTAATAGCGATTCCATACTTTCTAAAGCGGATTCGTCGATACTGATTTCTGTCATATTGATGCCCTATAATGCGTTCCTGCAATTTATATTTCATCTCTTACTCTATATCTAAGCACAAAAAAAACCAACTTTATTAATGCAAAAATGTATAATTAAGTTAAATGTATTAATCGAATGGTTAGCTTATGGCACGTGCCCTTTGTGAACGCTGTAATTTCTCGCCAAGCACCTGTATTTGCAATGCAATCACTTGTGTTGATAATCAAACTCAGGTTGTTGTGTTACAACATCCCAGTGAAGCAAAAATTAGTAAAAATACGGCACAGTTATTGGCATTAAGTTTAACGCGATGCAAAATAATTATAGGCGAAAATAATCAAGATTTTGCTTGCTTGCAAAAGCTGCCGCTCAGCTCGACGGTGTTACTCTATCCAAACGAGGACGCAATTGAGTTAGATGTAGCTAATGACAATGAAAACGTGCGACCCATTACACATTTAATAGTGCTCGATGGTACATGGAATAAAGCCTTTAAAATTTTGCAATTAACCCCACTATTACAAAAGTTTAAAACAGTAAGCTTTCGCCAAATTCCCACGAACCGTTATACTATTCGTAAAGCCCCAAGAGCAGATAGCTTGTCAACGCTAGAGGCCGTAGCGCATAGTTTATCGCTTATTGAAGCACTCAATCCGGCGCCGTTGTATGATTTATTAGATGAATTAATTACCAAACAAACCCAACATATGCCCACTCACGTAAAAGCACGTTACCTGTAATTAAAAATGAAATAACCAATGCGTAATATCCCTTCTCGATTAAAGCGTGGATTTTCACGCCAAGGCCCTGACTATCGTTTTAACGACCAAGTTGATTTTAGCGATATTAGAACGACTTTTGGTTTTCGTTCGATGGTAGTTGGTAAATGGGTGACTAAAGAAGAGCGATTTATTAGTGCCAATCTAATTTATGATGCGCTGGCTGATTTAGCGCAAATTTTACATTTACCGCCAACAGCAATTGGCCTTCGCGGTAAGCTTAACTTTGCCTTTGGTCATGGCGGACAAAAAGGCGTGCAAGCACACTATAATGCTTACGATCAAACTCTCGCACTGGCAAAAAACGCAGGCGGCGGTGCTTTAGCCCATGAGTGGTTTCATGCATTTGATCATCATATTAGTGAACATTTATTTAAATCAAAAACCCGCTTTGGTTTCGCCTCTAAGTTATGGTTATCAAACTCTCCCGATTTGAGCCATCCACTTAATGATGCACTTAATCAATTTTATAAGCAGGTATTTTTAGAACAAAACGGTGAAGATGCGAATGAATTTGTACAACGCTGTATCGCATTTGATAAAAAGCACAAGCAGCAATACATGAGTATGCCAGAGGAGCTTGCAGCTCGTTGTTTTGAAGCATGTATAAACCAGCATCAAACAATCAAAAACAGTTTCTTAGTCGGCGGGTTAAGTAATAATAGTTTAATTTACCCTGAGTTAAAGCACACATTACACGCCAATGAAGCACTTAACCATTATTTTCAACTATTAGGTTATGTGCTTCATCAACGAGAAAAATAATCTATTCCTCAGATTGGTTATTTATCGTCACTAATACGGCTTGCTACCGCGCTATTCTGATCTTTATATTTGGCATCAATGCGGGTGTTATAAGGGTTTTCACATGGACCGGTGAGCGTTTCAAAGCTCATTGCACCAATCTTCATCATGGGTCTAAGTGCAAGTGGTAGTTTACCCGAGTTATAAAACTCTAAAACAATATTACCACTCCAACCAGGGTCGATTCTGTGTGCGGTTACATGCACCATTAAACCTAAACGTGCCAGCGACGAACGCCCATCTAACCAGCCAACGATGTCTGCAGGCAGGGTTACTTTTTCATACGTTATTGCTAATGCAAGCTCGCCGGGGTGTAAAAAGAATGCTTCGCCTTCATCTAGTACAATTTCGTCGCTCATAATTGATTCTAAGGCTTTATTAAGCTGATCTTTTGGACCACTTAAGTCAACAAAAGCGGCATTATGGGCATGAAAAGTTCTAAACTTATTACCCAAACGAAGATCCGCAGTCACCCCAGAAATCATTTCACTGGTCGGGGCGGGCTCAATAACAATGCGCCCGTCGTTTAAATATTCTTTTATATGTGTATCTGAAAGTCTCATTTTTAATCTTCCGTAATCACAACTTCAATCGCGTTGTGATGTTGTTGATAATAAAGCGTACTGGCGATGAGCCGTGCGGCTGCACTGTAAGTTTCACTTATAGCTGCATTTGCATCATTGGCAATCAATTTACCTTGTTCAGAGGATTCTCTGATATTAATCGCAAGCGGAATATGTGAAAGCACAGGAACACCATGCTTCAAGGCTAACTTTTGTGCGCCATCTTTACCGAATACATGATTAGCTTCACCGCAATGCCTGCAAATGTAATGGCTCATATTTTCAATTAAACCAAGCACTGGCACGTCTACTTTATTAAACATAGCAATGCCTTTTTGCGCATCTGCCAACGCTAAGTCTTGTGGCGTTGTAACAATTACAGTGCCACTGGCAGGTACTTTTTGGCTCATGGTTAATTGAATATCGCCAGTGCCTGGAGGCATATCGACGATTAAGTAATCAAGCTCACCCCAATCGGTTTCATTTAATAGCTGACTAAGCGCGCCTGAGGCCATAGGACCGCGCCATACAGTTGCATCGTCGCTAGGCACTAAAAAGCCTATAGATTGCGCTTTAATACCGCTGGCATCAAATGGTTGTAATTGTTTGTTGTCTTTAGTGACAGGCTCACTGCCTACCAAACCTAACAACATAGGAATAGACGGACCATAAATGTCGGCATCTAAAATGCCTACTTTAGCGCCTTCGTTTTTAAGCGAACCGGCAAGATTTACAGCCGTAGTAGATTTGCCTACCCCGCCTTTGCCTGAGGCCACTAAAATAATGTGCTTTATGGCTTTAAATTTCGCAGGCTCTTTAAGTGCCACAACCGCACTTACATTTACCTCGATTTTAAGTCGCTCAGTTAAAAATTTAGCAACATGCGGCATTTCAGATTGCGCGGCAAAAGGAAGAGTGAGTTTAACAATAATTGATTTATCGGTGTTTTGAGTAATATCAGCAATAAAATCTTGCTCAATACCCACAGCAAAAGCGGCACTGCGATAGGCCGCTAAAGCAGAAATAATCGGTTGTTTTTGCACCGATTTAGCAGAGAATAGTTTCGACAGTCCAAACATAGCAATAAAATAGCGTTTCTTTGATGAAAAGTGCCACGGAATTATGTAACATTCAGGGCATTAACACCAGTCAATTAGTAAATATCAATAAGCAGTGTACTCTGTTACTACCGCGCTTATCGATAATGTAATAATTTTCATCTGTTCCTAGCTAGGAACGCTTAATTTGGAATGATTATGGCACAGCGAAAGATCCTGATTACTAGCGCATTACCTTATGCCAATGGCCCTACCCATTTGGGGCATTTATTAGAGTATATTCAAACTGATATTTGGTCGCGTTTTCAAAAACTACAAGGCCACGAAGCATACTACGTGTGCGCCGATGATGCTCATGGCACACCTATTATGCTTAATGCGCAAAAGCAAGGGATCACGCCAGAGGAAATGGTTAAAAACGTTAGCATAGAACGCCAACGCGATTTTGCTGATTTTAATATCAAATTTGATAATTACCACAGCACTCACAGCCAAGAAAATAAAGAATTTAGTGAGCTTATTTATAACCGCCTTAACGATGCCGGTCATATTAAAAAGCACACTATTTCTCAGTTATTCGATCCAGAAAAAGGTATTTTTCTGCCAGACCGCTTTGTTACTGGCACCTGCCCTACCTGTAAATCAGAAGATCAAAACGGTGATAGCTGTGATGCCTGTGGCGCAACTTATAGCCCAACAGAGCTAATCAACCCACGCTCTGTCATGTCGGGTGCTGAGCCTATTTTAAAAGATTCTGAGCATTACTTTTTTGACTTACCAGCCTTTGAAGGCATGCTTAAAGAATGGCTACACTCAGGCACAATCCAGCAAGAAATGGCGAACAAGCTAGATGAGTGGTTTGCCGATGGTCTTCAGCAATGGGACATTAGCCGTGATGCACCTTATTTTGGTTTTGAAATTCCAAACGCACCAGGTAAATATTTTTACGTATGGCTAGATGCGCCTATTGGTTATATGGCGAGCTTTAAAAACTTATGTGACAAACAAGGCATCGACTTTGATGCGTTTTGGCAAGAAGGGTCTGACGTTGAGCTTTATCATTTTATTGGTAAAGACATCATCTATTTCCACAGCCTTTTTTGGCCTGCGATGTTAGAAGGCGCTCAATTTAGAAAGCCTACTAACGTATTTGCCCATGGATTTGTTACTGTTAATGGCGCGAAAATGTCTAAATCAAAAGGCACGTTTATTAAAGCGCGTACTTATTTAGATAACCTAGATCCTGAATTTTTACGTTATTACTACGCAGCTAAACTTAATAGTGGTATTACTGATTTAGACTTAAACCTAGAAGATTTTGCACAGCGTGTAAATTCAGACTTAGTGGGTAAAGTAGTCAATATTGCGAGCCGTTGTGCTGGCTTTATTACTAAAAAGTTTGACGGTAAGTTAAGCGACACGATTATGGAACCACAGCTACTTGCTGAATTTCAAAATGCCTCAGCCACTATTACTGAACATTACGAAAATCGTGAATACAGCCGCGCAATCCGTGAAATTATGGCGCTTGCTGATAAAGCAAATCAATTTATTGATAATGCTGCGCCTTGGGTGCTTATTAAAGACGAGTCTAAGCAAGAAGAAGCGCATCAGGTATGTTCGTTAGGACTTAACCTATTTCGCGTGCTGATCACTTACTTAAAGCCTGTACTGCCTGGTATGGCGACAAATGTTGAAGCCTTTTTAAATGATGAGCTTACATGGCAAGGTGTGCAAACTGCACTAATAAGCCACCCTATCAATAAATTTAAGCCGTTAATGCAACGTGTTGAAATGGACAAAGTGAATAAAATGGTTGAAGAATCAAAAGAAAGCTTAATCGCTGAAAAAGACAAAATCGATCCTAATAGCCCACTGGCAAAAGAGCCTATCGCAGCTGAGATTGAATTTGATGACTTTGCAAAAGTAGATTTACGCGTTGCTAAAATTGCTAAAGCAGAGCACGTAGAAGGTGCTGACAAACTGCTTAAGTTAACTCTTGATTTAGGCGGCGAAACACGCCAAGTATTTGCAGGCATTAAATCAGCTTACGCACCAGAAGACATCGAAGGAAAGCTAACTGTGATGGTTGCTAACCTTAAACCACGTAAAATGCGCTTTGGAATGTCTGAAGGTATGGTACTTGCTGCAGGCCCGGGCGGTAAAGAAATATACATTCTTAACCCAGACGATGGTTCAGAACCTGGTATGCGAGTAATGTAAACTCTGCGCTAGTTTAAAAAAGCCGCTAAATATTT
>NZ_PNDI01000069.1:0-20151 GCF_005887465.1 Pseudoalteromonas sp. S1610
CCTCCTGCGCCCACCACTTTCTATTACTACAAAAGTTAATAGAAAAGAAACCGACGAAAGTCGGTTTTTTTGTGCCTAAAATAAAGTGAAATTGGCAAAGTAGCTAGCTACGAACCAGACTGTCAGAGGTTCACTCTTACAAGATACGTCCTCGCCCAGCACTTTCATAAATAAGCCGACATTAAGTCGGTTTTTTTGTGCCTAAAATAAAGTGAATATGGGAAAGTAGCTAGCTACGAACCAGATGGTCAGAGGTTCACTCTTAAAAGATACGTCCTGCGCTCACCACTTTCATACATAAGCCGACATTAAGTCGGTTTTTTTGTGCCTGAAATTTGAGACAGCTAACAGATATTAGTTAAACCCAATTATGTACACCGCTAAATTTTGCATCCAGTCACTTCTCTAAAAGCGCAGCGCCTCTTAAGCTCTTTGTGAATAACGCCCTTAAAAACCTAAATGCACAAAGAGAAATGAATGAGGAGCAAATGAGAAGTTCAAAATCACAATGAGTATTTAAATGTCTGTAAGCTACGGTCTAGAAATAATACCACCGCCAACTTTTCAATGTAGACAAAGGGCTTGCTTGCTCACGGAGATGTGCCGCTTCTTCTAGCTACGAACCAGGCAGTCACAGGTTAACCCTTACAAGAGATATCCTGCTTCTACCGCTTTTATAAATAAGCCGACACTAAGCCGATTTTTTATGTCTGAAATAGAATCAAAAGGCTAGACTACGGAGAAAATACTCGAGATTTATCTAGTTTTGGCTTCATAAATTAGAGAGCAATTTCGGTTTGTATTATATCTAACTCGCCTTGGCGTATTTGACTAGTATTAAAAATAAGCCGTATGGATACTATAAGACTGTTAAATAAAAGTAACAAAGTTTAACGTTTACACACACATCCAAAAGGTCAAACATGCACACAATAAATAAAACAGCACTATCAATAGCCGTTGCGCTGGCTTGTTCAATGCCATTGAATGCTCAAGAAGCTTCTACGGATAAAAAGCAAGCGTCAGAAAAAGAAACAGTTTCATTAGAAATCATTTCGGTAACAGCAACTAAGCGCAAAACAAGACTAATGGAAACACCTGTCGCCATTACAGCATTAACTGAAGCCGAGCTGAAAAGAAACGGTGTTAATAGCGTTAAGGATATTGCTAACTTAGTTCCTGGCTTAGATATTTCAACTGCAACAGATCAAGCTGCGCCGGTTATTTCTATGCGAGGTGTACGCTCTACCAATATTACTGAGCTTGGCGATCCGGCTGTGGGTGTTCACCTTGATGGTATTTACTCACCACGTATGCAAGGTGCCCTTGCATTGATGTATGACATAGACAGAGTTGAAGCACTAAGGGGCCCACAAGGCACCCTATTTGGTCGTAACTCAACGGTGGGTAGTATCAATGTTATTTCAGCAAAGCCAGAGTTTACCGACTTATATGGCAACGTTAGTATCGAAGCGGGAAACTTTAATAGTAAAAATATTGATGCCGTTTTAAATATTCCTATTAATGATGAATTTGCCGTTAGGTTTTCAGGAAAAGGCTTGAAACGGGATTCTTATTTAGAAGGGTATTACGATCCTAACCAATATGACTCAAGACGTTTAAGCGACGATATTCTTAATGCGCCGGTAATCTCTGAAGATTCTTATCAAGGTGTGGGTCAAACAATTACCCAACGAGAAAACTGGTGGATAGATGGCGCTGGCACAGATCCAGAAGCGCAAAAAGTTCGCGCACTAACACCAGCTGATAAAAGCAATTTTTACAATAATGCAGATGAATATTCATTTAGAGTTAGCACCCTATGGGAGCCTTTAGATGGTAATTTTTCAAACCACACTGTTTTTCAAAAGTATGTAAATGATAGCAACAACAACCTAGATTTAGTTAACTGCGATAAAATT
This sequence comes from Pseudoalteromonas sp. S1610, assembly GCF_005887465.1. Taxonomy (GTDB): domain Bacteria; phylum Pseudomonadota; class Gammaproteobacteria; order Enterobacterales; family Alteromonadaceae; genus Pseudoalteromonas; species Pseudoalteromonas undina. The sequence continues at coordinate 1,923 of NZ_PNDI01000069.1, forward strand.
CGCGGCAGAAGTGCTGAACTAGGTGGTGACTGCACCAACTTTTTACCCAGCGATAATACTTATCAGGCGGTTGTAAATGTACCCGGTAAGCTTAATTTAGACATTACGTACTTAAGAAATACTCTTAACTACGACATAAACGATGAATATTCGCTTGTCTGGTTATTGGGCTATGAAGATATGGAACGCTCTTCAGCACAAGATAGTGAAGTAGGTTTAGACCCTTGGGATGGCGCAACTTACTTTTTAGACGGCACTGGCGCAGAATCTTTTTCAACTGAGCTGCAAATACAATCTGATGAATATGGCGACTTTATCTGGATTGCAGGTATAAATTACTTTCATGAAAGAACAAAAACCTTAGGTTATTACGATAATCCTATGGATGACAAAGCATTTTGGGATCAACCCGATCGTTCTACCGATGCCCTCGCATTATTTGGCCAAGGTACATACAACTTAACTGAAAAGTTACACCTAACACTTGGCTATCGATTTAGTGATGAAACAAAAGAAGATAAAGGCGGAAAAACCTATCGCTGTTCTAATGCTGATGGCTGCGCCGTAGGTTGGTTAAATAGAACTGATTTAAATAACCTTCCTGTTGATTACTACGAAGACCCTTCTATTTATGCGTCGTACTTTGAAAACGACAATAAGGGAAGCTGGAAACACCATGATTTTCGTGTCGGTTTAGATTATGACATTTCACCTGAAACCATGGTTTATACCTATCTTGCCAGTGGCTTTAAAGCCGGTGGTATTGGTGATGTTTACGAAGTGGTAAACGACAGAACCGGTGACGTTACTCGTTTTGAAACCAAGTTTAATCCAGAAGAAGTACTTACTTGGGAATTAGGGGCTAAATCGAGCTTTTTTGATAACTCATTAAACTTAAAAGCGGCATTTTTCTATACTGACTACACCGATATGCAATATGCATCAGTAGGCTCTATCGGTAATGTTGAGCGCTTATCTGTAGTCGAAGGTGAAGATGGTTCTCCCGTTTTAGACGGTAATGGCGAGCCTGTTCTTGATTTTCAAAACAAACCTGTCATTGCTTATTACACACAAAATGTCCCTGGTTCAACAATAAAAGGTATTGAGCTTGAGTTTGACTGGAAGCCGTATCCAAATGGCCGAATTAGTGGTTACGTAACGTGGACTGATGCAAAAGTTACTGAAGATTGGAATACTAAATGGGACTACGACGCGGAGTATCTGTTTGATATTTCTTATGAAGAATCAAAAGATCCTGAAAATACCCTGTTAGCTACCAATCTTAAGGGGAATAACTTAGCAATGACCCCTGAGTTCACCGCCAATATAAGTTACACACATACACTTAACTTAGGAGAATATGGTTTTGTTCACGCATGGCTAAATGCCAGCTGGAAAGATGAATCGTACTCAACGGTATGGAATGTTGATAAACATTTAGATGACATGGATTTTCAAGTGCCAGATGAAGCAACAAAATATATCGATGATAGCCGCGATGCATTTGCCGTATTTAACGCCTCTATTAAGTATGAGCCGCAAGGACAAAACTGGTTTGCAGAAGTGTTTGTTAATAATGCCTCAGATGAAACTATTCAATACTGGAATAATACTGGCAAAGGGATCCCCAAAGGCAGCTTTGGCATGCCGAGATACTACGGCATGAGAGCGGGTTTTTCATTCTAAATAACCGAGTAAAAAATTACCCTCCTACAGGCTAGAGTACTGTAGGAGGTGCTTGATTAAATAAGGAATTTAATAATGAAAACGAAGCTAATTTCAACCTTGGTTGCTGGCCTTATAGTTATTTCACCCGCCACACACGCTAACTATTTTAAAGACGATTTTTCGTGGGGATTTGACACTCGTATTTGGAGTGCACGTAGTGGCGATAATGGCTCGCCTTTTGGCTGCGAATTTACTCCAGGAATGATTAATCCAAGTCAACACGGCATCACTCTTTCCTTATCAGAAGGTGCGTGTGCTGAGCTGCAAAGTAATCACTTTTATAGTTTTGGTAAGGTACAAGGTAGTGTTAAGTCGGGCAATATCGCCGGTACCGTGTCTTCTATTTTTACTTACACCTCATGGTGGGATTCGCCAGGACGTGCGTGGCAAGAGATAGATATCGAACTATTACCTTCTTTAGGCAATGTCGTTCATACCAATGTTATCTACCAGCCCCAAGGAGGCACATATCAAAGCTGGGAAGAGGATATTGATTTAAGCCAATTCGGGCTTGATTACAGAGAAAACTTATTAACCATTGGCTTCGACTGGTCTAGTTCATCAATTCGTTGGTATCTCTTCGACTCACAAGGAAACGAGAAAACAATTAGAGTGATGTACAAAGACAATGGGGATGGCGTAATAGCTAATAATGAAATTCCCAGCTATGCGTGGCCAATTGATAAAACAAAAATAATGATTAACCAGTGGAATGGTGACAACTCGACTCAAGGAAATTACTTTCCGGGTCAATACTACGGCAGCCCTTCATGGGCATATTATGATTTTATTGAATATATTCCACACTAAATTAATCAATCCGTATTTATAAAACAGTATTTAATCTCAAAGGTTTTAAATGTCGAAAATAAAACACCCTAAATTATTACTTTGCTTATTGCCTGTTTTTGGCATGTTCAACTGCCAAAATGTATTGAGTGCAGACAATCAGCAAGTTAATTGGCCTTATGTGAACACACAACTTAAGCGTGATCCTGGCGTTGAAAAACAGATTGATAAACTGCTCGAAACAATGACTATAGAGCAAAAAGTTGCGCAAATGATACAGCCAGAAATTGGCTATTTAACTGTCGAGCAAATGAAAAAGTATGGATTTGGCTCTTATCTAAATGGCGGGAATACCGCCCCTTATGGTAACAAACGAGCGGATCAAGCTACTTGGTTAAAATACGCAGATGAAATGTACCTGGCTTCTATGGATTCGACCATAGATGGTATTGCGATCCCGACGGTGTGGGGGACCGATGCCATGCATGGGCATAGCAATGTGTATGGTGCTACGTTATTTCCACACAATATTGGCTTAGGCGCAGCGCGCGATGGCGATTTAATAAAACGTATAGGGCAAGCAACAGCAAAGGAAGTGTCGGCCACGGGTATTGAGTGGAGTTTTGCACCCACAGTAGCGGTTGTCAGAGATGCTCGCTGGGGGAGAACCTATGAAAGCTATTCAGAAGATCCTGACTTAGTTAAATACTATGCGGGTAACATGGTGACTGGTATCCAAGGTGACATAGGCGCTGACTTTTTAAAAGGCAGTAACCGTATTGCCACCGCTAAGCACTTTGTGGGAGATGGAGGAACTGAGCGAGGTATTGACCGCGGTAATACGCTAATTGATGAAAAAGGGTTAAGAGATATTCACAGCCCGGGTTACTTTTCAGCGATTAATGAGGGAGTGCAATCCGTTATGGCATCCTTCAATAGCTGGAATGGTAAACGTGTACATGGCGATAAACATTTATTAACGGATGTACTTAAAAACCAGTTAGGTTTTGATGGATTTGTTGTAAGCGATTGGAATGCGCATAAGTTTGTAGAAGGCTGCGATTTAGAGCAATGTGCGCAAGCAATTAACGTGGGCGTTGATGTGATCATGGTGCCAGAGCATTTTGAAGCCTTTTATCATAATACTGTTGAGCAAGTTAAAGCGGGTGTTATACCTCAATCACGAATAGATGATGCTGTTAGGCGTTTTTTAAGAGCTAAAATTCGCTGGGGTGTGTTTACAAAGGGTAAACCATCCTCGCGTCCTGAGTCACAATACCCGCAATGGTTAGGTGCTCCTGAACATCGAGAGCTGGCAAGAGAAGCGGTAAGAAAGTCATTAGTGTTATTAAAAAACAACAATAACCTGTTGCCAATAAACCCAACTAGCCATATTTTGGTTGCCGGCAAAGGCGCTAATGCAATCAATATGCAAGCAGGAGGTTGGAGTGTGTCTTGGCAAGGTACTGACAACACCAACAGTGACTTTTTAAATGCGACCTCTATTTTCTCAGGATTACAATCATCCGTTTTAAAAGCAGGCGGTGAAATAAGCTTAAGTGAGTCTGGTGAGTATAAAACCAAGCCAGACGTAGCCATTGTAGTTATTGGTGAAGAACCTTATGCAGAGTGGTTTGGAGATATAGAACGACTAGAGTTTCAGCCTGAAACTAACCAGGCTCTCAAATTACTGCGTAAACTGAAGGCCGATAATATTCCTGTTGTCACCGTCTTTTTGAGTGGCCGCCCGCTTTGGGTAAATAAAGAGCTCAATGCATCTGATGCTTTTGTTGCTGCATGGTTGCCAGGCTCTGAAGGCCAAGGTGTTGCCGATGTATTACTCACGGACCAACAAGGGAATGCTCAGTTTGATTTTGTCGGTAAGCTGAGTTTTTCATGGCCAAAATACGATGAGCAATTTAATTTAAACCGTGGTGATGCCAATTACGATCCCTTGTTTGCGTATGGTTATGGGTTAACTTATCAAGACAGCATCAATATGTCCGCCTTAAGTGAAAAAACCACGCCTAGAAAAAACGTAAAAAGTAATGCCCAGCCTTTGTTTGTAAGAAGCTTAGCTAAAAACCTGACTTGGAAACTAACAGATAGCACAACAGCACACGTTTTAACGACCGGCTCATCGGCAACCAGTGGTGATAAAAAAAGCCTGCTCATGCAGTCAGTGAACTTGTCGTATCAAGAAGATGCAAGACAATTTAGTTGGCCATCTCAATTTGCTAATGCAACGCTGAGTCTAAGCTATTTAAAGCCTGAACTACTTGATAGCAAATTTAATAACGCCTATCTTGAATTAAAACTGCGGTTAGATAAAGCGCCTGAGCAAGACACTAAATTACAGCTTATGTGTAACGAAAGTAATTGTTTAAGAAGCATTAAATTTTCATCGTTAAACAAGGTAATGTCTGATAAACGCTGGCATACTTTGGCAATACCGTTAAATTGTAATGATGGCGATGTATCTGCAGAGATAACAGATGTACTGCGCGTAACTAGTCGTAACTTACGCTTAGCAATTGCAGATGTAACCTTAACGAAGAAGCCAGATAATAATGCTTCAAAATTAAATTGCGCAAATTAGCCACACTCAATGGCAGTCGACAAAGAAAAGATAATCGGCTGCCTTTAAAACTGGATCTACGAATGTGAATGCCAAAAACCCCAGAAGCCACCTTTTCTGGTTATTTCAAAGTTGTGGTTGGATTGTATATGCAATGCTAACTGAGCTGATGATTAAAATACCCAGCGAAGAGCCGTGGTCAATACACATACCACATTTAATCATTGATGTAACATGTGGCTTTTTGATCACGCTAGCTTTAAGAAGAGCTTACAACTGCTCAAGCAAGCACGCATTCAAAACGAAAGTCGCATCACACTTAATACTGTTGTTAACTGCAACATTAGTTTGGACACAAATAAAGTGGGTTACTTTGCAATGGTTATATGGCAATGGCTGGCTTGCCATGTCGTGGTTTGACTTTGGTACTTGGACGTCAGCATCGTTAACTATGCTTTCAACATGGACTGCTTTTTATTATGCAATTAAAATTTATTTAGATAATTTAGAGCAAACTCAAAAAGCCGCCGAAGCGACGCACCTTGCCAAAGAGTCGCAACTTAAAATGCTACGATACCAGCTTAACCCGCATTTTATGTTTAACAGCATTAATGCCATTTGCACCTTAATCTTAAAAAAAGAAAGTTTGCAGGCTGTTAATATGCTCGAAAAACTATGTGACTTACTGCGTCATAGCTTGTATACCGACCCACTTGAAAAAGTAGCGATTAAAGAAGAAATTGCCATATTAAAAACCTACTTAGATATAGAGCAGTGTCGATTTACCGACCGGTTAGAGGTTAATATAAGCGTTGATGAACCATGCAACGATTTATTAATCCCTTCCTTATTAATTCAACCTTTAGTCGAAAATGCCTTAAAACATGGTATGCGAGCAGATCAAAAAATGGTGATCACAATCAATGTTGAAAAAACAAAAAACGCATTGCTCATTAAAGTTGCAGATACTGGCAAAGGGTTTAACGACAACAAAAAATCAAAAAGAGGCATAGGCTTGGCTAATTGTGAGCAACGCTTAAAATTAATCTATGGAAACAGCCATCGTATTGAAAAAGGCAATGCCAAAACAGGCGGCGCATGGCTGTGTATTTCTCTTCCTATTAATGGTTTGCAATAATGATTCAATTAAAAACTTTACTGGTTGACGATGAATACAGCGCTATTGAAGGGTTACGTATTCGTTTGGAAGCTTTTGACGAAATAGACATGATTGGCAGTGCCCAAAGTGTTGATGAAGCAATTAATATACTGAACAAACATGACGTAGATTTAGTTTTTTTAGATATAGAAATGCCAACAAAATCAGGCTTTGAGTTAATTAAACATTTTCAGCCAGAAAGCTGCCCAGCGGTTATTTTTGTTACTGCATTTCACCAACATGCGGTTAAAGCATTTGAAGTGCGCGCACTTGATTACTTACTTAAACCCGTTAAGTTAGACCGCTTAGCTGAAGCGATTGATAGAGTTATTAATACTGCAAAGCTAAATAGTAAAAACGAGCTCATTGAAGTACAGCAGTCATTGGTGAAAAATGACCCCGACGAAATCGCTGCTTCTGCTAATTCTGACTATAAATTTGAAGCCGAAAACTTAGTGATCCAAGATGCTAAAAACCCGATTCAAATAATTCCGTTTAAAGATATTTTATGGATCGACGCCGCTGGCGATTATATGTGTGTTCATACACTGATAGAAACCTATGTAATGCGAGCGCGTTTAAAAGATCTTGAAAAAAACACCTTACCAGAAGACTTCTTACGCATACATAAATCAACCATTGTTAATTTAAGCCACATCAAACAGCTCAACCCATTACGTAACTCTGAATACATGGCAGTGTTAGATAATGAAAAAAACCTAAAGGTGAGTAGAACGTACAGTAAAAATTTAAAAAGCTTAATAAAACAATAACGGTGGTTTTTTAAGTAACACCACCGCTAACATTTTTAATGTAAACGAAGAGCTTTGCTTACGTTGCTTTTGACTTATAAATTTTTAATTACTTCTCTAAAAGCGCAGCGGCTCTTAACCTCTTTGTGAATAACGGCTTTAAAAACTTAAATATACAAAGAACTTGCTTATATTAGCAGCGCAGCTTCTCATTCCTAAAACCTAAAACCTAAGCTGCTCTTTAAACTCGGCTGTGTTATTTTGAACGTCTTGTTTAAAAGGATCTTGCAGTATGTTTAAAACCGTATTTTTTATATTCTTATTTATTTTATGCCCACTTTTTACTGTTACCGCACACGCAAATGAGGCTAAACATTCAATAACTGTAGGTGCAGAACAGTTTGCTTTGTACTTACCCCAATTAAAAAATAAACGTGTAGGGCTGGTGGTCAATCAAACTTCTGTCGTGGGTCAAACACATCTGGTTGATAGCTTGCTGGCTAAAAACATCAACATCACTAAAATTTTTGCACCTGAGCATGGCTTTCGAGGCGATCATGATGCGGGAGCACATGTTAAAAACGCCGTTGATAGCAAAACCGGTATTCCACTGATTTCTATTTACGGTAAAAACAAAAAACCAAGCGCCAAGGTGCTTAGCGATGTTGATATCATTATTTTTGATATTCAAGATGTGGGCGTACGTTTTTATACTTACATTAGCTCTATGCATTACATGATGGAGGCTGCGGCTGAACAAGGTGTTGAATTTATAGTACTTGATAGGCCAAATCCTAATATTAGCCACATTGATGGGCCAATTTTAGAACCGCAGTTTAAATCGTTTGTGGGTATGCACCCAATCCCTGTATTACACGGTATGACGGTAGGCGAGCTGGCTAAAATGATCAAAGGCGAGGGCTGGATCAATCAAGCGGCTAATTTACAACTGAGCGTGATCAGTGTTGCTCATTACACCCGCACCAGTCGTTATAGCTTGCCGGTAAAACCAAGCCCTAATTTACCCAACGATCAATCAATAGCGCTGTATCCGTCGTTGTGCTTTTTTGAAGCAACCCCTGTTAGCATAGGTAGAGGAACTGATTTTGCCTTTCAGGTTATTGGTTATTCGCCAGTGGCGCTTGGAGAATTTAGTTTTACCCCGCGTTCAATAAAAGGCGCAGCGCTTAATCCAAAGTTTAAAAACCAGATGGTGAAAGGGATTGATTTACGCCATAGTAATACCACTGGCTTAAACTTAAATTATTTAATTAATGCTTACCAGCAACTGACTCAGGCTAAACAGCCGTTTTTTGAACGTGCCGACTTTATGGATAAACTCGCAGGAACTGATCAGCTCAGGCTTGCCATAGAAGCGGGGCGATCAGCTGAGGAAATTAAACAAAGTTGGCAAGCGGGGCTTGAGCAATTTAAACAGCAAAGAGCGCCTTATTTGCTCTACCAATAAAGGAATGGGTGTGTATTTAAATTTTTCCGTGTTAGCAAAGCGTACTTTTTTTAACGCGCTGACAATTGCGCTTTGCTTTATTATTACCGGTTGCAGTGGCGCAAGCAGTGCAATTAAATCTCAGCGCCCGTTTATTCCTAATCAAATACAAAGCCTCGCTAATGCGCAAGTTATTGCCACCTTTCCTGAGTCCAACCCCAGCAGCAGAGAATATGTAAATAATCGTGGCACCTTTAAAGCGTATAAAGGGCGCGGAAAATTATTACTACAAAATGAAAGTGCCTTAAGTGCCGATATTTATATTAATAATAAAAAGTTAGCGCTTGATACCCTGCAAAAAAATACTGAGTATGCCTTTAATTTAGGGCAGTACACTCACAACGGAGTTAACACTTTTAAGATTGATAACATTCAACCTGCTGACGGCAGTTTAACGCTGCGATTTGCCTTTGCTACTCTAAATAGCTCAGCGGCTAAAACCATTGATTTTAGTGCGGTAGATAAGCTAATAGAAAAAGATGTAAGTGCGGGCTTTCCTGGTGCGGTACTAGCGATTGTTAAAGCGGGTAAGATATTAAAATTAACCGCTTATGGTGATGCCAAGCAATATCAGCAAAATGACTTAATGTTGTTACGCCCAGAGCCTATGCAAACAAATACACTCTTTGATTTAGCCTCAAACACAAAGATATTTGCCACTAACTTTGCACTAATGAAGCTTGTGAGCGAAGGGCGATTAAATATAAATAACAGAGTGAGTGATTACCTAACAGAATACCAAGGCGATGGACGAGAGCTGCGCCAAGTTAAAGATTTACTCACTCATAAAGCCGGTTATCCGCCAGTGTTCGACTTTCATCGAAAAGATACCCGCTATGGCGAGGCGTTTTTTTCACAAGCCAGCGACACCACCAAACAATTACTGCTCACCAGCGTGCCACTAGCTAGCGAGCCAAGCGCCCAGCATGTTTACTCTGATATTGATTACATGATTTTAGGTGTTTTAATTGAGCGTATTAGCGGCCAACCGCTCGACGAATACCTAGAGCAGCATATTTACGCGCCTTTAAAGCTCAATAACACCTTATTTAACCCGCTTAAAAAAGGCTTTAAACGTCAGCAATTTGCCGCAACGGAGCTAAGTGGAAATACCCGCGATGGCCGTATTCATTTTGATAATATTCGCACCAATGTACTGCAAGGGCAGGTACATGATGAGCGTGCTTTTTATTCACTTGATGGTGTAGCAGGCCATGCCGGACTATTTAGTAATGCCCCCGATTTAGCCGTTTTATGCCAAGTGTTGCTCAACAAGGGCGGTTACGGCGATAAGCAAATTTTTAATGCCAGTAGTTTGGCGCAGTTTTTAACCCCACAAAGTACCGATGAAACCTACGGCTTAGGTTTTCGTCTTGCAGGAAATAATCAAGCGCGGCGCTGGCACTTTGGCCCATATGCCAGCCCACAAGCTTATGGACACACAGGTTGGACTGGCACAGTAACTGTGATTGATCCCGCTTACGATTTAGCTATTGTTTTGCTTACCAATGCACGCCATTCACCAATTAAAGGTAGTGAAAAACGTTATCAGTTTGTAGGTAAAAACTTTGAAACAGCTCAATATGGTTCTATTGTTTCATTAATTTATGAGGCGCTGTTAAATCAGTAAACTCAGTGAGTGACTTAATGGTGTAAATCTATTAAGTTAACTGCTTACTATTAACTAACCAAGGCTGTTAAAGCCGCGTTTATTATAAAAATTAAAAAGGTTTGTTTATGCATTGGTATTCTATTTTGCCACCGCTGATTGCCATTATTATTGTGTTTTGGCGCAAAGAAGTCATTATGGCGCTGCTTGTTGCGGTAATTTCATCGGAATTTTTACTCGCATTACAAGGTGAAGGAAATAGCGTATTTACTACGTTTTTAAATAGCATTGAGCGCATAGTTGCTGTGGCCAGTTCTCCCGGTAATACCCGTATACTCATCTTTAGTATTTTAATAGGCGCCTTACTTGCCTATATTCGCGAATCGGGCGGTGTTGCTGCTACCGTTAATTTACTAATGAACAAAGGCGTTGCGAAAAGTAAGCGCCAAGTGGGCTTTTTAACTATGTTTACCGGCGTTGCGGTATTTATAGAGTCAAACTTAAGTGTGCTTACCTCAGGTATTTTATCTCGTGGCCTGTTCGACAAATTTAAAATGAGCCGCGCGCGTTTAGCTTACATAATCGATAGCACCAGCGCCCCTGTGTGTATTTTAATATTATTAAATGGCTGGGGTGCATTTGTACTGGGCTTGTTAGGTAATTACGAATTAGGCGAGTCGGCGGTATCGGTATTGTGGGGCAGCGTAGGCTATAACTTTTACGCCATAATCACCCTAGTTATTGTTTTTTATACCATTGCGTTCGATAAAGTACATGGCCCAATGAAAGTAGCCGAGCAAAAACTAGAGCTACAAACAACCGAACTAAAAGAAGAAGTAACAGGTTCTAAAGCACGCTTTATGCTAGTGCCACTGTTAACGTTAATTGTTAGTATGGTTGGCTTTATGTTTTACACTGGTAACGGCGTACTTGCCGAGGGCAGTGGTTCAAAATCGGTATTGTATGCCACGGTACTGGCTATTGTTGTGGCCTATTGCTTAATGATTGGTTCGCGCCAGTTTACCCACCACCAACTTGTTGATACCGGCTTTAAAGGCATGGGCGAATTACTCCCACTGGTAAGTATTGTATTGCTCTCGCTGACCTTGGGCGCAAGCTTAAAAGAGCTAGGTACAGGCGTGTTTGTGGCATCTTTGGTTGGCGATTACTTACCGATATATTTAATAGTGCCAGTGCTATTTTTAACCGGTGCGGTTATGTCGTTTACTACAGGTACATCTTGGGGCACATTTGCCATACTTATCCCCATTGGCGTACCGCTTATTCAAGCGCTTGGTTTACCGCCATCGCTGGTGGTAGGCGCTATTTTAGGCGGCGGGATATTTGGCGATCATTGTTCCCCTATATCCGACACCAGCGCAGTATCAGCCATTGCCTCAGGTTGTGATTTACTCACCCACGTTAAAACCCAGTTACCCTATGCATTAGTTGGCGGCGGCCTAACGTTTGTTGCTTACTTAGTAACGAGCTTAATTGTTTTGTAGGTTGGGTTGAGCGTAGCGAAACCCAACAAAGTGAGTGAGTTTAAAGCCTGCAAATATGCAGGCTTTTTTATTGGCTTACTCTTGAACATTGAGTTGCTTATTCCCTACAACATACAAGGTATCTCCATCCCAGCCTTGGTAAGTTCTAGGGTTCATATAATCTATAATGGAATTATCTTTTGGGAAAATACTCATTTTTCCTTTGTACGCTATATCTCCGGATACAAAATATATTTCACCTAGATATTCATTTGCTTCTAAATTTTTATTCTTTTCTATTAAGACAAATACACCGCCGTCTAAACCACCGACCCAAAATGCTTTATCTGGTACTCCACTGGGCTTATTCGGTATCTCAGGCTCGCTTTGTTGAAAATCGCAGGCAGATACAAATATTAAGGTTAATAATAGGAATAGTATTTTTTTCATTTAAACTCTCTCAAGCCTTCAATCTTCAATGTTTTACTTTTGTATTTAACGAATTAAAAGTTATTTGAATTTCGCAGCTTTATTAGGTTTTTTGTTAACTCCTCGAATTGAGACCATATTTGAGGGTTGTTCTTTTGAATACGTCTATGAAATATATATCCTTCGTATCGATGAAAGCTACTTATTATCTCTTGGCCAGATAATAAGTTTAAAGCTTTTATTTCATATGCCTTTAAGTCAATTCCTATAGCTAACTGCTCATATTTATTAAGAATGTTATGAAGTGTATTTTTTGTATCAGGTAGGTTATCCATTTCCCTGATTTCTTTGGCATGGAGCTTACCTGAATACTGTGTATTAAAGGCAGTAATGAATGGGATAATCTCTTGATAAAACTTTCCCCAATATTCTAGAGTTGATTTTACTCTTTCTTTTTTTGAGTTAATCATATAAATATAAATGCCAAAAAGAAATGAGAATCCAGTAAACAGTACCGCAACTATTTTGCTTATTTCTATGATGTAATTTAATTCCATTTCTTTAGTTCCATTTAAGTATTTAGATTTGAGTTAAGTTTCAGGTTAAGTTAATTAAAAATTAAGCCCTACACTGCTTGGCTCCAACCCCTGCATGTTTAAGCCCTATAATCTGCCCTTTGCCGTTATGTGCCATAGCGAGCATATCACCCGTATTTATATTACTTTCTACTGCGTGCCTTCCCTTTAAATCACTGAGCAGTGACTGCTTAATTTGTACGAGTACTTCGTCATTGCAGCTGGCTATGTACCAGTCGTTGTCGACCTTTACGAGCGTGCCGTATTCTATATGGTGTTGTTGATGGCGGCGTAAGTCGTTTGCTAGTTGGGTGTCGAGCGCGCGTTTTTGTTGCGTTATAGTGCTTGCGTAGTTACCTGTTTGATCTATTTCATGCGTTGTTATAAACGAGTAGTCGTGTATATCTATGGTGTTTAATACGGTTTTAGGGGCAGTATTTATCACGTTGTTACTGTCGAGAACTATAAAAGCCAGTAAGCCCAGTGCGCAGGTAAGGCTTGTGAGTTGCAGGGCAAAGCCAAGCTTTTTAGGTTGTTTTTGGATTACGCTATGTTTTAACGCCTGTTGCTGAGCGTGCGAAAGTCTGGTACGTGCTTTACGCTCGTTATAATGTTGTGTGAGCTTTTCATTAAACTGCTCATCAGGCTTGTTCATTATAATCTCCTAATAATTGTTTTAGGTTTTGTTTGGCGTAGCGTAGCCTTGTTTTTATGGTTTGGGCGTTGCTTTGCGTTATAAGCTCTATGTCGGCAAGGCTAAAGCCTTCTTGTTGTAAGGTGATGGCTTCGCGCTGCACAAAACTAAGTTGCTTAAGCGCAGCATTAAACGCTTCATAACTTATGTGTGTGTCGCCTATGTGTGAGTCACTACTTGTTAATTCACTTTGATTGTTATTTTGCGCAGGTAGTTGGCTGTTTTCGTCAAGCTCGACAAAGTGTTGCTGTTTGCGGTATTCGTCTATTAGGGTGTTGCGTGCGAGTTTAAATAACCAGGCTTTGGGCGTGGTTTGTGCTTGGTAAAGGTGGCGCTTTTCAATAACCTTTAGCCATGTTTGTTGGCTTACGTCGTATGCTAAGTGTGTATTAGACTGGGTAACTAGGTAGTGATATAAATCGTTACTGTATAAGGCAATAAGCTGCTCTAAGTGGCGGTTGTCGCCACTTTTTGCATACCGCGCCATGCAGTCTTTGCTTGGCGCTTCAAATAACCATGACTTAATACTCAATAGCATAGGCGCTTATTCCTTTACTGCGAACTGTCTAATTTAAAATCAAGCTGTACGGTTTGACCTGTTTGTAATTGTGCCACACCTTCAATTACTTTTGGACGATATTTCCAGCGTTTAATGGCGCGAAGTGCTTCGCGATCAAATATGCGTTTTGGCTCGGAATTTACTACCGTGGCATCAATCACTTCACCTGTGGGTGAAATATTAAAGCTAAGTTGCACCCAGCCTTCTATACCATCACGTGCTGCGCTAGTTGGGTATTTAGGATTTATGCGCACAATGGGTGAAGCATCTCCCGTAGGGCGGGTCAGTGTTTGCTTCATATCGTTACCAAATCCGTCAATTATTATGGGTGGTGCTGTGGTTATTGCTGTTATTGCTGTTATTGGCTCATTACTAGGTGTTACACGTGGTGGTGCTTTAGGCGGCACTTTAGGTGTGGGTGGTGGCGGTATTCTTTTAATATGCGTGGTTTGTTTATCTTCTGGTGCTTGAAAAATCTCAACAGTAATACCATCACCCAATTTTATAGGTGCTCTTTGTTCGCCACTAATTAAGTATTGCATAAAGGCGAATGCAATAAAGGTCATCACAGCACCGCCAATAACAGCTGTTGATGTTTTGAACATGGGGTTTTTAGGGAATTCAAGTGTGTGCATAAGCCGCTCCAAATTAACTTATTATGTTGTTTCAGAGCTATAACGGTTGGCAAATAGAAAAGGGGTGAAATAGTTTTAAAATTTAATTAAAAATACAGGGGTAGTATTTTACCTATATAAAAGGTCTCTTGATTTTTTTATTTTGGGTTGGCTAAAAAGGATGTAGTTATTTTAAGGTTTGCCTGTTATTTTCTATTTTATTTACTCTAGGTAGATGAAATTTAGAGCTTTAAGTTGCTTCCATGCTGTTGTTAGATTTTGCTTCTCAGTAGTAGCGGTGGCAACATTCAGGCATGCTCATTAAAAAGGATTTTATAAATGAAAAAAGCAATATTCGTTTTTTTATTATTTATTAGTGCGTGTTCATATTTCGAAAGTGAAACAGAGCAAGCTAATCGTTTATCCAAAACACACCAAATAGACATTCAAGCTGGTGAACCCCGTTTATTTTTCCCTGAACAATTTGCAGTTAGTGATGGAGAGCCTCCAATTCTTGAAATGGAAATGACTACGCTTGCAGATGCTTCTGACTCACTTAATGGTATTGAGGCCGCATTAACGACCTATCCTCAAGGGTTTGTTGCTGAAGTAATTGACGCTATTTATCTCTCTGGTCCTATGCTTATAGAGGGGGCTGCTGCTGGAGGAACCTATTCAAGTAATTCCATAATTCTAGTTAATCTCTCAGGATGGAATGGCACGAACTTTAACTTCGAAAACTCATTGAAAGGAGTTCATCATGAATTAAGCTCGTTAGTTTATATACGTTCACCTTTCGTTATATTTGCATGGCAAGCTTTGCTGCCAAAAGGCTGGAAACCCGCAGCATCTAATTTTGACGCGCTTACAAAGTATAAATCTGCACCCGATTATAACGCAGGATTTTTGTCTGATTATGGTAAAACCTCTGTCGGAAACGACTTTAATATTTATGCTGAATTTGCCTTTGCTGAACCTGAAAAACTGCGGGAACTTGCCGCTACCTACCCAATAATAGCTAAAAAGCTAAGTTTGTTTATTACCGCGTATTCGCAGTTTTCGGCTAAATATCAGCAAGACTTTGAAGATTATTTTGCGAGAACAGGTTTGAGTGATGTTGCTGTACAGCCTGATAATTTTGAAATGACTATCCATTTAGGCTTAAGCGATCTTAAGCCACAGATAAGCCAATGAGGTTTTTCTTTTTGAGCTGTTATCTCTGCTTAGCATTATGCTAGAATCGGCCTTATCATATAATAAATAAGGATATTTTTGTGGATATTATCATTGGTCAAAATGTGCTGAAGAAAAAAGCGCAACTAACTCAACTTTCTGAGCGCGCTATTGGGCGGGCTTTCAAAGAGCAAGCCGCTTTGGCAATCCAAATGACACAGTGCAGTGCTGCGGTTTATCGCCGCTTACAACGCACCTATAAATCTACTGTAACACCTAGGGATCAAAAGCGTGTTAAAGCCGGTGGCTTAACGACACAGTCCGTTGTTTTTTCTACCAGTAATAATAGTCAAAAATCTTTTAATAGCTTACTTCCTGCTATGCGTGGGGGAGCTTCAGCACCCGGTAGTGTTGCAAAAACATCTAACGATGTTGCTATTGCTTCAAATCAGCCCCAAGCAATCAACTTATTAGCTTTATTACACCCAGTGATAAACGAAGATATTATGAAAACAGGTAATAGTGTTGAGAAAGCGGCAACTATTTTAGGCCTTGTTACTACAACTGTTGGTTTTGCTGTTCCTGGTGGTAGTGTTGCTTCTTCAATTGTGAGCTGGGTGGGAAGCGGTGCTACTTATTCAGGGTTTACTATGTCGAGAATTCGCCCTGACGCCCCTGATCGTGCATATCACCAACTAACAAACTATATTACTTGCTTGGCTGCATGGAATAAAAAGGCATGCGAGTTAATTGATATTGCAGATCCAAATGGGAAGTGGACTTTTCGAGATATTGAAACAGGGTTTGCTTAAAAGCTAAAACAATTAAGGGAGTATAATTACTCCCTTAATTGATGTTTGCTTAGCGTGTTTTGAAAGCATTAAAAGCAGCATAAGTTAATTTTTCACGTCATCTTCGTGAAGATCTTTAAACAGCTCCCTTTGGGGGTGCTCAAAAAACTCATCATCATCTTCATCTACTACCAACATTTGATCTTGCGCGGTAGTTTCTTCAATGCGCGGATCCATCGTAGCTGCAAGTGGCGAGTTGGTAACATCGGATGTACCGACCACATAATCACTGGGCTCTGGCTGTTCAACTTTTTGTTTAGAGTTAATAAAGGTTAGTAGTAAGTACATAGCCACGGTTAATAGCGAAATTGACGCATACAATGCTTGGTGACCAAAGTAGGTCATCAGCTGTGCGTTAACTGTTGAGCCTATTGCTGCACCGGCGCCAAAAGCGACTAATAATGCAGATGATACGCCTACGCGCTCTTCGTCCTCAACACGCGAATTAGCTAGCGCCGAACAAAGCGGATATAAAGTAAACGCAAATAAACCAAAGATAAAAGTGAGTATGTAAGCTGTTAGTTGTGAAGTAGGCAATAAAAACAATGCCAAACTTACAACACCGATAGCTGCTGCATTAGTTCGAATTAATACGCTACGACGAACGCGATCAGAGAGCATCCCCATTGGCCACTGGGCTAGCAAACCAGCAAAAATAGTCACCGACATAAAAATAGCAATTTCTGCGGCACCAAAGCCAGATAGCTTAGCAAATATAGGCGCTAGGCCATAAAAACTACCATTGATAATGCCTGCAAAGTGCACCGCAGTAAGCGACTGTGGCACTTTTTTAGCGTAATCAAACAGGCTCATTTTTATCGGCTTTAAGGGTTTGGGGTGAATTCTGCGAGTGATAGAAATTGGAATAATACCGATAGCCAACGCCATGCACACTAAAAATAGCGGTGCATACCCTAGCTCAGGAAATTGTGCGAGCGCTAGTTGTCCTAAAATCATGCCTAAGTAAGAGGTGATCATATAAAAAGAGAAGACTCGCCCGCGAGACTCAGGCGCTGATTGTTCGTTTAGCCAGCTTTCTAGCACCATGTAATTACACATCATCCCTAAGCCAACAAAAAGCCTAAGGCCTAACCATATATATAGATTGTCGCTTACTCCGTGTGCGGCCACACAGGCTGTCACTGCAGCGGTACTTGCGGCAAAGGTTCTGATGTGACCCACCGATTTAATTAAATGATAGCCAAGTTTTGAACCCAGTAATAAGCCAAGGTAATAACACGAGGTCATTAGGCCTATCCAAAACGTAGACGTGCCTTGTTTACCTAAATAAAGGGCTAAATAGGTTGTAAGTAAGCCGGTACCAATAATTAAAAATAAATTGGCAAAATACAGTGATGGAAATGATTTCATTAAAATGCAAATTATGAGCTAAGACAATTAGATACTAGAGCAAGCATGAAGGTTTTCCAAGCTGTAAAAAATGTGTTCTGTAATAATGAACACTTAGTATAAGAATATAGAGCGGCCGATAAATTCTTTATTAATAAAAATAGCTTTGGATAAAATAGCGACCTAAAAAATCGGACGGTTAAGTGCGATGCTAGAATAGCGAGTGTATTGCGGGTATTATGCATAAAGATAAGTTTCAGCATTACTTACTCTTTAGAGAGGAAGTTAGGGTCTGTTGACCTTTTAAGGTTGAATTTGCAGCAGTCTGTTTGGTATTTAGGCAAGGCAGCGCCTATGTGGTGTGGTTATTCCCCATAA
>NZ_PNDI01000007.1:0-27952 GCF_005887465.1 Pseudoalteromonas sp. S1610
AACCCTAAGGGCAGCTCCTGGTTGGCATTGCAGCGGCGTTATCACCTATTTATGGGGAATAACCACACCACATAGGCTCTGCCTTGCCTAAATACCAAACAGACTGCTGCAAATTTAACCTTGAAAGGTCAACAGACCCTAATACGAGATAAATTTTAACTTAGTTCAAACTAAGACCCAAGATTTTTAAAGCTGTGGGATAAAAAAAGCCCAGAAAAACTGGGCTATAAAATATTCTAAGGGGAAGTAATTAGTGTTGAGATACAGTAAATTGCCCAAATGTATAAACTTTGAACAAGTAAAATGTGTTGATCAAAACTAAACTCATATTTGAAATAATACTCGACGACATAAGATCTAAGCTAAATGATAGGAATAACAAACCACAAGCACTAATCGCAGCAACGCGAAGCAGTGTCAGTTGGTTAATAAAGAATGCACCTAAACCTAGTGCAAGTAGTAATGTATTTAAAAGCCAATCTAGCTCGTTTAGCATGGTCGTTTCAATAGTTCAGTTGTTGAAAAAAGGAGCGCCATTATGTTGATCTTTTGCACAGCTTTCAACCAAGTAATTTTAAATTTTCAGATTAGTTTTTTTAATGTTAAAAGTAAGTAAGCAATACTGAAAATATTCCTTCCTCAGCAATAATTCGATATTTTTGGCAGCTCTGCGGTTGCTGTAAATCAATACATAGGTAAAGGGTTCTATGCTCCTTATCCAGTCGCGGGTGGAGGGTTGAGTCCAGTAGTTTTGGTTCGCTTGAAAACAACCCTGGCCAATACACACTTTGGCTTACCATAGATGATTTTTTATAAGTAAGTAAGCTTGGCTTTGGTATTAAAACAAGTATAAGTAATAATATCGTGAAAATAAAAAACAGGGTCAGCTTGATACCATGCTTAGTGTTCTTTGATTGCGGCTTTAATTGTGAGCCAAGGTTTGCAAGCTTATTAGTGGGTGTAGGTTTAACAGTAATCGTTTTATTTTTTTTGCGGCGACTCTTTTTTGTGGTTTTCGACATAAAGCAAATCTGGCCTTTTTAGCTTAGCTCTCTATAATAAAGTAAATATTTGTATTTTAAGCAAATCACCAATTTCGCAGACATGGCTTTAGCCTATAAGGATTATATATGAATACGCAGCTATCTATTTTAATAGTTGATGATGTTAGCACGGTGCGTAGCTTTCTCAGTCAAACATTGATGCATTTAGGGATAGAGAATGTAAAAGAGGCGTCAACGGCTGCGCAGTGCATTAGCGAGTGTCGTGCAGCCAATTTTAATATTATATTTTTAGATATAGAGCTACCTGATGGCGACGGTAAAGAGCTTATTGCGCAAATTAATGAGTTATCACCAGAGACAAACGTGGTGATGGTGTCGGCTCATTCAGGCGTTGAAAATGTGAAGGATGCGATAGATAGAGGGGCTAAAGGATTTGTAGTTAAGCCATTTTCTCCAAAGAAAATTGCGGCGATGTTGAAAAAGTTTTACCCAGAGCTTGATAACGTTTAATAGGCGCATTTATTTTGGGCAAAAAAAAACCGGCAAAAGCCGGTTTTTTTAATCTTGCAAAAACAAATTATAGCGCTTTAATTTTAGCAGCTAAACGGCTCTTGTGACGAGCAGCTTTGTTTTTGTGGATTAGACCCTTAGTTGCGTAACGGTCTAGGATAGGTGTAGCAACAGAAAAAGCTTGCTGTGCAGCTTCTTTATCGCCAGCTTCAATAGCTACGATTACTTTTTTGAAGTAAGTACGCATCATTGAACGACGGCTTGCGTTGTGCTGACGGTTTTTTTCGCTTGTGATAGCGCGTTTTTTTGCAGACTTGATGTTAGCCAAGGTTTGCTCCTAACAATCTTAAATAAAGCTTAAATTAAAGGCCGTGGAATATGCCTGTTTTTATCATGAATGTCAATTTAATTTTAACAATCCAAGAAAAACTGCTCCTTATAACGAACATCAATTTGCCGCTTTAGCAGTTAATAGCGCTATTGTAACAAAGCAAGGGGTTCCAGCCTAGTGCTTTAAAGCGATTTATAAAAAAGACTATGGCATAATTAACTTAATTGCTGATTTTTAATATGGATTCATAGTGTCAAAAGGTTTGTTTCGTTCTGGGATGATTGTAAGTGCAATGACAATGATCTCGCGTATTTTAGGGCTAGTACGAGATGCCGTCGTAGCTAACTTGTTGGGCGCAGGCGCTGCGGCCGATGTATTTTTATTTGCTAACCGTATTCCTAATTTTTTACGCCGTTTATTTGCCGAAGGGGCTTTTGCGCAAGCATTTGTACCGGTATTAAGTGAAATTAAACAGCAGCAAGGCGATGAGAAGGTCAGAATATTTGTTGCCCAAGCCGCCGGCACGTTAGGCACTATTTTACTGATAGTGACGCTCTTTGGTGTGATAGCGTCACCTGTTATTGCTGCTTTATTCGGCACTGGTTGGTTTATTGATTGGTGGCAAGGTGGCCCTGACGCAGAAAAGTTTGAGCTTGCCA
The DNA here is from genome assembly GCF_005887465.1 of Pseudoalteromonas sp. S1610. GTDB lineage: Bacteria > Pseudomonadota > Gammaproteobacteria > Enterobacterales > Alteromonadaceae > Pseudoalteromonas > Pseudoalteromonas undina. The sequence goes on from NZ_PNDI01000007.1 coordinate 2,505, forward strand.
GTTCGCTATTAAAACTGACTTTTCCTTATTTGTTTTTTGTAAGCCTTGTTGCGCTCAGTGGCGCTGTGATGAACGTTTATAATCGTTTTGCCGTTGCGGCTTTTACTCCGGTGTTACTCAATGTATCCATCATTAGTTGTGCCATTTTATTACATGATCAGTTTTCTGTAGGCGCTTATGCGTTAGCTGTTGGCGTGTTTTTAGGAGGCGTGGTACAGCTATTATTTCAACTGCCGTTTTTGTATAAAGCAAAAATGCTAGCGCGCCCGCGCTGGGGTTGGCAAGATGAAAATGTGAAAAAAGTACGCAAGTTAATGCTCCCAGCCTTATTTGGTGTATCAATTAGTCAAATTAACTTATTACTCGATACGGTAATAGCTTCATTATTGATGACAGGCTCTATCGCTTGGCTGTATTACTCAGATAGACTGATTGAATTCCCACTTGGTTTATTTGGCATTGGTATTGCGACGGTTATTTTACCTGCGCTGTCAAAATTACACAGCAGTAAAAAAAGTAGCGACTTTCAACATACCCTAGATTGGGGAGTGAGGTTTGTGATTTTTTTAGGGCTTCCAGCAATGATAGGATTGATGATTATAAGCCCACTTATTATTACCGTGCTGTTTGATCATGGCGCTTTCAAAGAAGCGGGCATCGATCATGTTAAGGCGGTGAGCTTAGGTGTGGTTGCCTACTCAGTGGGATTAGTCAGTTTTATGTTAATTAAAGTCCTCGCGCCTGGGTTTTATTCTCGCCAAGATACTAAAACACCGGTACGCATTGGTATTATTACTTTGGTACTAAATATGGTGTTTAATATTATGCTGGCACCATTTATTGGCTATTTAGGTTTGGCACTGGCAACCTCAATGTCGGCAAGTTGTAATGCCTACTTACTGTATCGACAGCTTAAAAAAGAGAATGTTTATCAGTTTTCCAGCATGAGTGGCTACTTCACTTTGAAGTGTTTGTTGGCAAGTATAACAATGGGCGCATTGGTTTGGTTTACTAGTAGGCAATATGACTGGGTTAGTTGGCACTTTAGCGAACAAGTTATGTTATTGGTTGTGTTATTAATTATTGCGATTGTTAGTTACTTTTTTATGTTGTTTTTGATGGGTGTTAGACTAAATACGATAAAAAGTGTAGCAATTACTGAATCAAATTAAAAAAAAGATTATAATCGGACACTCTGCGGCCCGAGGTCGCATTTTATCGCTCGCTGAAAAAGGCATTAGGTGGCATGGAGTTAATTAGAGGTATACACAATATACGCCCACAACACTTTGGTTGTGTGCTGACCATTGGTAATTTTGATGGTGTTCATTTGGGTCATGCTGCCGTATTAAAAGGGCTTTTAGCTGATGCAAAAGAAAATAATTTACCCAGCACTGTAATGTTATTTGAGCCTCAGCCACAGGAGTTTTTTGCAAAGAGTAACGCTCCGGCTAGGCTGACTCGACTGCGTGATAAACTTCGTCTATTGAGTAACTTAGGAATTGAACGCGTTATTTGTATTAGCTTTAATCAGGCTTTTGCAAACATGCATGCTGAGCAGTTTGTTAGCGATATTTTAATTAAAAAGCTGGGCGTTAAAGCATTAACGGTTGGTGATGATTTTAGGTTTGGTAAACAGCGCCAAGGTAACTTTAGTCTATTGGCAACTATGGGCACCCAAGTGGGAATGAGTGTTAAAAGCACTGCCAGCTTTAGGCAATTAAATGCTAGAGTAAGCAGTACCTTGATACGAGAAGCGCTTGCTGAAGGTGACTTAGTTAGTGCAAAAGTTATGCTTGGGCATAATTATGCAATATCTGGACGTGTTATTCATGGCTGGAAAAAAGGCCGCGAACTGGGTTTTAGAACGGCAAATATTGCGCTAAAACGTCAAGTTTGTCCGGTCAATGGTGTATTTGCGGTTCAAGTGATGATCGCAGGAAAGCAAGTTTTTGGGGTGGCTAACATTGGAAACAAACCCACGTTTAATGGAACTCGTGCCTTATTAGAAGTTCACCTTTTTGATTTTGCACAAGATATTTATGGACAATTTATGCATGTGGAGTTAATTGAAAAACTCCGCAATGAGAAAAAATTCGAGACATTAACACAACTGACGGCACAAATAGCAACCGATGTTGCCGCCGCTAAGCAGTGTTTTGGTTTAAATTAGGTAGCCGATAGAAACGGAAAGTAGGATTAATGAGCGACTACAAACATACTTTGAATTTACCGGAAACAATGTTTCCAATGCGTGGCAATTTGGCACAACGTGAACCAAAAATGCTTAAAGCATGGTATGAAGACGACCTATACGGTCAAATTCGCAGCGCGAAGAAAGGTAAAAAAACTTTCATTTTGCATGACGGCCCTCCGTATGCAAACGGCGATATCCATTTAGGCCACTCAGTAAATAAAATATTAAAAGATATTATTGTTAAGTCTAAAACTTTATCAGACTTTGATGCGCCATACGTACCAGGTTGGGACTGTCATGGTTTACCAATCGAGCTAATGGTTGAGAAAAAAGTCGGTAAACCCGGTGTTAAGGTAACTGCGGCAGAGTTTCGTGAGAAATGTCGTGCCTATGCTAAAAAGCAAGTGGAAGGCCAAAAAGTAGACTTTAAACGTTTAGGCGTTTTTGGTGATTGGGATAAACCTTACCTAACCATGAACTTTGACTTTGAAGCTAATGCCATTCGTGTACTAGGCCGCATTATAAAAAATGGTCACTTACATAAAGGTGCTAAGCCTGTGCATTGGTGTACAGATTGTGGTTCAGCATTAGCTGAGGCAGAAGTTGAATACCAAGATAAACAATCTCCAGCTATTGATGTACGTTTTACTTTTACAGATCAAGATGCGGTGGTTAATGCGTTTGATTTAGCGGCTGGCCATACAGGAACAGGTAGCGTAGGAACCGTTATTTGGACTACGACACCATGGACTTTGCCAGCAAACCGTGCGGTAGCTGTGCATGCTGATTTAGAATACGCGCTAGTACAAGTAGAAGATGAAGGCGTTCAGCAACGTCTTATTATAGGTTCTGAGCTGGTTAAAGATGCGATGGATCGTTTTGGTTTTAACCATTTCCATATCCTTGGCTATGTTAAAGGCGCAGCACTTGAAAACTTAACCGTAGCACATCCTTTTTATGACTTTAATGTTCCTGTTATTGTTGCTGAGCACGTAACAACAGATTCTGGTACGGGTATCGTGCATACTGCACCAGGTCATGGTCAAGAAGATTTCGTGGCAGGTCTTGAGTACAATCTTGAAGTAGCTAACCCTGTTGGCGCAAACGGTGTGTACTTACCTGATACTGAATTATTTGCCGGTCAACATGTGTTTAAAGCCAATGCGAGTGTAATTGAGGTATTAAAAGAAAATAATGCCCTAATGCATCATCATGCATTAACGCACAGCTACCCACATTGCTGGCGCCATAAAACACCTATTATTTTCCGTGCCACACCACAATGGTTTGTTAGCATGGATCAGGCTAACTTGCGCCAAGATTCACTGGCTGAAATTAAAAATACTCAGTGGTTACCTGAATGGGGCGAAAGCCGTATTGCTAACATGGTTGAAGGTCGCCCTGATTGGTGTATTTCACGTCAACGTACTTGGGGTGTACCTATTGCGTTGTTTGTTGATAAAGACACGGGCGCATTACACCCAAATACTCAAGAGCTGATTGAACAAGCCGCGGCGCTAGTTGAAAAGTCAGGTATTCAAGCTTGGTATGACTTAGACCCAGCTACTTTACTAGGTGAAGAAGACGCACAACAATACATGAAAGTGCAAGACACACTCGATGTGTGGTTTGATTCAGGTGTAACGCATGCCTGTGTTGTTGATGCGCGTGAAGATTTAACCGGTCCTGCTGATTTATACCTAGAGGGTTCAGATCAACACCGTGGTTGGTTTATGTCATCAATGATGACCTCAGTGGCAATAAATGGTCATGCACCTTACAAACAAGTGCTAACGCATGGCTTTACGGTTGATGAAAACGGCCGCAAAATGTCTAAGTCATTAGGTAATGTTATTTCACCACAAAATGTGATGAATAAACTAGGCGCTGATATTTTACGTTTATGGGTAGCATCAACTGATTACACGGCAGAAATGACGGTATCAGATGAAATATTCAAACGTTCAGCAGATCGCTACCGTCGTATTCGTAACACCAGCCGTTACTTACTGGCTAACCTTAGCGGTTTTGATCCAAAAACGGATCAAGTTGCTGTGGATGATATGGTTGAGCTTGATAAGTGGATTGTAGGGCGCGCAGCACAGTTACAAGATGATATTTTAGCAGCGTACGATAGCTACCAAATGCTATTAGTAACGCAAAAGCTAATGAACTTCTGTACCGGTGAGTTAGGTTCATTCTACTTAGACGTTATAAAAGACCGTCAGTACACGGCAAAAAGCGACAGTCATGCACGTCGTTCTTGTCAAACCGCGCTGTACCACATTGCTGAAGCAATGACGCGTTGGATGGCACCAATCATGAGCTTTACAGCGCAAGAAATTTGGGAAGCACTTCCAGGTGAGCGCAGTGACTATGTATTTACTTCAACATGGTATGAGGGATTACAAGCACCAACAACGACCAAGTTTAGTAATGAAGACTGGCAAGCTATTTTAAATGTGCGTGACGAAGTGAACCGTCTGCTAGAAGCTGCACGTAAAGAAGAAGTGATTGGCGCTACATTACAAGCAACGGTTAACTTGTTTGCAAGCAAAGAACTTGCAGCTAAGCTGGCGGCACTAGGTGATGAACTGCGCTTTGTTTTACTAACTTCAGCTGTAAATGTTACTGAGGTTGATAGCCAGCCTGCAGACTCACAAGCAACCGAAATTGAAGGTTTATACATTAGCGTATCAGCAACAGAAGCTAAAAAGTGTGAGCGTTGCTGGCATTATAGTGAAGATGTAGGCGTTGAGCCTGCCCACCCTGAAATCTGTGGTCGTTGTGTAAGTAACGTTGACGGTGAAGGTGAAAAGCGTCAATTCGCTTAGGAGTTGTTTTTAGTGAGCAAACTAACCCAAAAAAGTGGTTTAGTGTGGCTTTGGTTGAGTCTATTACTACTAGTAATAGACTTTGCCAGTAAAACACTGGTTGTAAACACCATGGCCTATGGTGAGTCAATTAATCTACTGCCTATTTTTAGTATCACTTATGTACATAACTACGGTGCAGCTTACAGCTTTTTAAGCGAAGCGGGTGGCTGGCAACGCTGGTTTTTAAGTGTAATAGCAATCGCAATTAGTTGTTTGTTGATATGGTGGTTAAAGCGCCTTCCAGCGTCTAATAAAGTATTGTGCGGTGCATATTCGTTAGTGTTAGCGGGTGCTATCGGTAACTTATACGACCGTGTTGCTTATGGTTACGTTATTGACTTTTTACATGTGTTTTACGAAGACTCACATTTCCCCGTATTTAATATTGCAGACTGCGCTATTTGTATAGGCGCTGCATTATTACTATTTGACGCCTTTACAGGCGAAGAACCAAAGGAGCATAAAGCATGAGCCAAGCTGTAATTGGTGAAAACTCAGACGTTATTTTTCATTTTTCTATTAAACTAGAAGATGGCTCTGCCGCTGACTCAACAAAAGTACATAACAAACCTGCTAAGCTCACTATGGGTGATGGCAGCTTAACCGCTAACTTTGAAAAATGTTTGCTTGGCCTAACTGCGGGTGAAAGCAAAACATTTGAACTTGAGCCTGAAGATGCCTTTGGTCAACCCAATCCAGATAATATTTATTATGTAGATCGTAGTAAGTTTGGTGCAGAAACACCGGCTAAAGTAGGTGCGATTATTGCCTTTACTCAACCTGATGGTACTGAGCTTCCAGGCCTGGTTCGTGAAGTGCAAGGTGAGTCAGTCACTATCGATTTTAACCACCCATTAGCAGGTCAACGTTTAACGTTTGAGGTTGATATTATTGAGGTACAAGGTTAATGGAAATATTACTAGCTAATCCACGAGGCTTTTGCGCCGGTGTTGACCGCGCAATTAGTATTGTTGAGCGCGCTTTAGATATTTTTGAAAAACCAATCTATGTAAGACACGAAGTGGTGCATAACCGTTATGTAGTCGATGGTTTAAAAAATCGCGGCGCCGTGTTTGTTGAAGAACTAGATCAGGTTCCAGATGACAGCATTGTTATTTTCAGCGCTCATGGTGTATCTCAGGCTGTTCGCTCAGAGGCTAAACGCAGAGAGTTAAAAGTATTTGATGCAACCTGTCCGTTAGTGACTAAGGTGCATATGGAAGTAACGCGTGCTAGTAAAAAAGGTATTGAATGCATCTTAATTGGTCACCACGGACACCCTGAGGTTGAGGGTACTATGGGTCAATACGATAACGAGCAAGGTGGTATTTACCTTGTTGAAACGGTTGATGATGTGTTAAAGCTTGATGTAAAAAATGCGGATAATCTTTTTTACTGCAGCCAAACAACTCTATCTGTAGATGATACTGCCGATGTGATTGATGCTTTACGTAGTAAATTTCCTGCAATCGATGGCCCACGTAAAGATGATATTTGTTATGCAACGCAAAACCGTCAAGATGCGGTTCGTGATTTAGCTGATAAAGTAGATGTGTTATTAGTTGTGGGTGCTAAAAATAGCTCCAACTCTAATCGCTTACGAGAGCTGGCAGATAAAATGGGGACGCAAGCCTATTTAATTGATGATGCTAGTAATGTTGAAGCATCATGGTTTGATGGTATCAATAGTGTAGGTGTGACTGCCGGTGCTTCAGCTCCTGAGGTATTAGTTCAGCAAGTCATTACTCGTTTAAAAGAGCTTGGTGGCACGCAAGTAACCGAGAACCCAGGTGAAGAAGAAAACATCGTTTTTGCTGTACCAGTAGAGCTGCGTTAGTCTATTAATAGATAAAAGGAGGGCCGAATGAGTAAGCAACTGACACCAGATGCACTACTTTTTTCGGCCCTTTTTAATGAGCGTGGTGTACTTGCATCCCTCGTAGTAACACAAGTCGTGGCTATTATTTTAGCTTTTGCTCCTAATGCTGGCGGTGACATATGGCTGCACTTGGGAGAGATTAGTTTATTTCTTCATGTAACAGTATTAGTCAGTACCTCTTTTTTATACATTTGCCGGCGATTTCTTGCAAAACAGCCTCAGTTTATTCAGCTTAGTTTTTTTATTGCTGTATATAGTCTGAGCACTGCTTTATTTAGTCTGGCTTTTTCTCATATTGCTTTTGATATAGAAAACGAAAAACAACTTACGTTTTTTGTGTTACGTAATTGCATTATTGTATTTTTGCTTACCTTACTTTTTGTACAATTTTTGCTTATTCATTTTGAAAAAGAACAGCAAGCCAAAGCACTCTCTCGAGCGGAGCTTGATGCCTTGCAGGCGCGGATCAGACCCCATTTTTTATATAATAGTTTGAATACGGCAGCAGAATTAACGCATCATGACGTTGAAGCTGCTGAGAATGCTATTTTGGCATTAGCAGCGCTTTCGCAAGCTGCAATGCGTTCAGGGCAAAGTGTATTACTCAGTGATGAAATAATATTAACTAAACAATATATTGCTCTTGAATCATGGCGTTTTGCAGAGCGTTTACAGGTTGAGTGGTTATTACCAGAAAACCTCCCTGCGCTCTATATTCCATATCTAACATTACAACCTTTGGTAGAGAACGCAGTATGTCATGGTGTAGAGCCCAGCCAAAGTGGTGCTACCATTAGTATTGAGTTGCATGTTACAACACATTATTTAACCTTGATTGTAACTAACCCTGTACCTACTGAAACTGCTAATACTAGAGAGCATAACGGTATGGCAATTGATAATATCCGTTCTCGTTTAAGTATTTATTATAAAGGTCGGGCGCAATTGACTATAACCAACAAAGAAAATAAATTTAGAGTTAAAGTGGTTATCCCAAAACAAACAGAGAACATGTTATGAATGTACTGATTGTAGATGATGAACCCTTAGCAAGAGCACGCTTAAAGCGTTTACTTGGTCAAAGCCATACATCCATTCATGTGCAAGGTGAGGCCGATAATGGCAATGACGCTTTAATGAAAATAGAAGAGCTTCAGCCTGATTTAGTGTTTTTAGATGTTGACATGCCAGGCTTAAATGGCATCGAAGTGGCTAATCAACTCAATGGCTTGGCGGTTCCCCCTGCGATTATTTTTATAACCGCTCACCCTGAGCATGCACTTGATGCACTGCAACTAAATGCAGCTGGGTATTTAGTAAAACCTATATCAGTAAAAAGTTTGCAACATGCATTACAACAGCTAGGACGTTTAAACAGAGTACACCTGCAACAGCAACATACAGAAAAAGTAACGTATCAACTGGCCGGCACTATTAGAAGTATTGAAATAGAGAGTATTTTTTATTTTAACGCAGAGGAAAAGTATACCAAGGTTGTGTTTGATCAAGGGGAAGCTTTAATTGAGGACAGTTTAAAGCATCTTGAAATGCAATACCCGCATCATTTATTAAGAATTCATCGACATACTTTGGTGAATAAGAACAAAATCATTGCCCTACATACGCTTAAAAACCATCAACATGTTATTGAGCTACAAGGCTGTAGCGCTTTTTTAGCTGTAAGTCGTCGAGCACTCAAAAGCGTAAAAAGCGAACTTTAATACACCTACCCATTAACCGCTTATCAACATAATTAACCGTTAGTCATGGTTCTAGTTGAATCTAATTTTTAATTGCATACACTTATTGTTAGATAATTATTATTTGGTTTAAGTATGTTCTCGACTGTATTTAAGTTTCAAAAGGGCTTTACTCTCATCGAAGTTCTGATTGCTTTCATTATTTTAAGCTTTGGCTTACTCGGTGCGGTGGCTTTACAAGCAAAAGCAAAGCAAGCAAGTTTTGATTCAATGCAACGTGCTGCTGCTGTTGCGCTTGGTAATGATATTATTCAACGTATTCGAGCAAACGATACATCGCAACTCGCGACCCATTATGATGTAGAGTTTACCAGTGAAACCACTAAGAAACCGTCTAAAACATGTTTTACAAGCTCTTGTAGTAACGCACAAATAGCTAGTTTAGATATCGAGCAATGGAAACGTGCTATCCGAGCCCGAGAGAATACCGGATCACTTGATGGGGCAACTGTGTGTATTAACCCTGAAGTTGTAGGGGGGTCTGGGGGGAAAGCATATAACATAGAGGTTATTGTTTCTTGGCAGGGTCGCCAAGAATTTAAAGCGAGTGAGGCCACAGGTAAAATTAGCTGTGGTGTTGCAGATAAAAAACGTCGCTTAGTCGTGCTTAATAGCTATGTATACGTTAGGAGCTAAAATGAAGCAAACAGGATTTACACTCATTGAAATGATGATATCTCTATTTATAGGGGGATTAATTTTGGGTGGGGTAATGTTTACTTATATCGGTATGAAAGTAACCACCAAAGACACAATGACTATAGGTGAGTTACAAGAATCAGGTCGCTTAGCTATAAATATTATGCAACGTGATATTGAGCAGGTTGGTTTTTGGGGAACATTTTATGATGATTCTTTCACCGTTATAAACACATCATCATTGTCGAATCCTACAGGTGATTGTTTTGAAGGTCTCAATAACGGTAGCTTTCCTGATTTAACCAGCAGCAGTAACTTTAAAACGCTTTATGCAAAAACAGCTACTAGTTCAAGTGAACTTAATTGCGTTAATAACCCTTTAGCAGGCACTGATATTTTACAGGTTAAGTTTTTACAAGGAAACCAACTAGAAGTGGATGCCGCAGGTGTTAATGAAACGCAAAGTGATGAGAATTATTTTATTGCTGAGCAAGAAAGTGCTCGCTTTGAGCGAGGTGTTGTTGACCCTACTAGCATAAATATTAATGCGTCGGTATGGCCGTATAGTCATCACAGCTATTATATTTCAGAGCAAACTTATACGGTAAATAATAAGAGCCTTACTGTACCTGCACTAATGCGAAAACGTTTGGTGGGAGGGTCTATAAACACTGAAACCATAATGGAAGGCGTGGAAAATATGCGTTTTGTTTTTGGTCTAGATACTACCAGCGACAGCCGTGTTGATACATACAAAAGCATCAATGATATGAATGTCAGTGACTGGGAAAATCGTAAAGGCATTTTAACAGTACAAGTTTTTTTATTGATCAGAGCATTGCAGCCTGATCCAGGTCTTAAAATTAAGAACCAAACGTACGTATTAGGGGAAGATGCTAATAGTCGCACTCTCACTTTTTCAGATAATTTCAGACGAACTGTTTTCACGACGACTATTCGTTTAAATAACGTGGGTGCAAATTTATGGCGTATTTAACGCAGATGAAAAATAAACAACATGGCGTTGTACTTATTACAGCGCTTATTATGGTCATAGCAGTGACAGGAATTGCGGTTACTTTAATGAGCAGTAGTAGTATTGATATTAAAATTACCAACGCAGCCCAAGAGCGCGAGGTTGCAGAAAACCAACTAATTGGTGAAGTGCAGCGCATAATTGCTGACGAAGTCAGTAAAGGAGCTGCTAATCAGTTCTTTTTGACCCCTGAAGAAGTTTCAGACAAGGGTATTGTTATGGCTGAACGTGATGATATGAAAAGCAATATGATTAATTTAAACAATGGTGTACTCGATTTAGAATGCCCTCGTCGTTTTAGTTTTACTGCTGGTATCTCATGCAACATGGTACAAGTTTCAACAACCATAGAATATGGCTCTAAAAGTAAGCACCAGCTTACAATTGTGACCGGCGTAGCCCAAGAGATGGCTAGCATAAGTAAGGGGATTTAAAATGAAACTTACGTTAAAGAGAGTACTCATTTCTATATTTTGTGTATTAATTAGTTTATCAGCGAATGGTGAAGACATAGAGCTCTATGTTAACCACAATGTGGAAACTAATGAAAAGCCACGTGTTATTATGATTTTTGATACCTCGGGAAGTATGGCCTGGGATGTAAACGATGGCAATGCCTGCTATAAAAGAAGCGGTAATAGTTATTACGAGGTTGATTGCTTTGAAAGTAAAGATAGCTATAAACGAAATGAGCAATGTTACAAAAAAACTAGTTACTACAATTATGAAGCCACATGTAGTGATAGTCGTTTAAGAGTTGCACAAAATGCGATTACACAGTTAGTGAACGATAATGATGATATCGAATTTGGTTTAATGCGCTTTAATGGTAGTAATGGTGGGTATGTACTAGCCAGAGTTGGTGCTGCAAAATCAACGTTGCTAAATAAAGTTGATGAGCTACCTGCCAGCGGATCAACCCCATTAACTGAAACATTGTGGGAAGCGTATTTATATATAACAGGCCAAAACGTTTACTATGGAGGTAATACTAATAATCGAGATTTTACCGCAGAGTCATCAGGAGTTTATAAATCACCCTTTGCCCCTGTAGCGGGTGAGCCATTACGTTGTGATAATAGTATCAACATTATTTTAATGACGGACGGTGACCCTACAAACGACTCTAACAGAAATAATGATATATATAATCTCCATAATGACTATTTTTCTGAAAATGCACCTGCTGTTAGTAATAGTTATTTAGCAGCACTGGCGAAAATTATCCATGGTACAGATGATGTAAAAGTTGATTTGTATAGCAAAACCAATAATGTGCTTGATATTGGACGTGTATTTCCTATTGGTTTTGGTACGGGTATGAGCAACTCAGGAAAGAACCTACTTACTGAGACAGCAAACTACGGCGGTGGACAGTATTTACATGCAAATACTGCAGCACAATTATCAGACGCACTCAAAAATACGATTTCTCGTATTCGTGAAGTAAACGATAGTTTTTCATCGCCATCAGTGGCCAGTAATAACGTAGATCAAACTCGAAGCCGTGATGCTATTTATTTTGCAATGTTTTATCCAGAAACTGGTGCGCGCTGGCGTGGTAACCTCAAAAAGTTAAAAGTTTCAGGTAGTCAGATTGTTGACGCAACTAACAAGCCTGCTCTTAATAGCGAAGGTTTAATCTCAAAAGATGCAAAAACATTTTGGCTTCCTGCAGGCCAACCCGCTGACGGTAATGCTGTTGCACAAGGTGGTGTGAATCATTATTTAAGCACGATAGATCCGCTTGCTCGTAATTTATTTACGGAGAATCAAGGCTCTGTTGTTAGTTTTAATACTTCGGTTGTTAGTGACATTCTTAGCGGGGTTACCAATAACCCGTTGTCCCTATCTAGTCAAGATGTGAATTGGGCAAGAGGGGTCGACGTTGATGATGAGGATAAAGATGGTTCATCACAAGATCAACGCTCTGATATTTTTGGCGACCCATTACATTCAAAACCTATTGCCATCGACTATGGCAATGATGATATACGAATTCTTATAGGAACAAATGCTGGATTTTTACATATGTTTAAAGATGCCGGTGAGACTGTAAGTGAAAGCTGGGCGTTTATACCTTCAGCATTATTTGACATTATTAAACCACTCAGAAATAAACAAGCGGATAGTAAAGTATATGGTATGGACGGCCCTATCAGTGTTTACTTTAGTAATAAGAGTTTAAATAGCGAAGGTTTAAATGACGGTATTATAGATGCTAGTAAAGGAGATGCTGTTTGGGCTTTTGCTGGTATGCGTCGTGGTGGCAAGAATTACTACGGCTTAGATATTACAAACCCGAACCAGCCAAAGCGCCTTTGGAGCAAACCAATTGAAGGCGGCAAAGGCGACTTTACGGAATTAGCACAAACATGGTCAAAACCGCAAATAGCTTATATTAAAGCCTTTGGTAATAAACCTTTACTCGTATTTGGTGCAGGTTACGATATTAATAAAGACGCCGCAATTAGGTCTGAGGACACCAGCGGCCGGGGCATTTATATTGTTGAAGCAAAAACTGGCAGTTTAGTTTGGGCGTTAACCCCAGATAGCAATGGTTTTAAAGGTAAGCATAGCATTGCCGCTGATTTAACTACGCTTGATTCAGATTATGACGGCTATATTGACCGAATTTATGCTTCAGATACCGGTGGTAATATTTGGCGAATTGATATGCCAGGAGAAGATAGCAGCGAGTTCAGCCATTTCAAACTTGCAGAGCTTGGTAGCAATCAAAATACCCAAGATAGACGTTTCTTTTATAAGCCTTTAGTTGCGCGTACCTTGTTTAGTAAAGTAACAGAGACGACCATCAACGGTGATAAGGTTATTACCCGTTTAGATACTCCTTATGATGCTGTTGTTATCGGCAGTGGTAATCGTTCAAAACCAACGAATACAAATGAGCAAGATCAATTGTTTATGATCCGTGATGAAAATACGTTGACACGCTCATTTAAAATCAATGCGCCTGCTGCAATTAAACCATCCGACTTAATGATTATGAACGATGACCCGTTTGGTAATACTCTAGATGACATAGATGGTTTTAATCTTGTTGAAGCTGAGTTGGCAAAAAAGAAAGGGTGGCGCTATGAATTAGCCAAAGGTGAAAAGTCATTAGCTGCAGCTACTGTTGTTGGTGGGGTTGCTTATTTTACCTCTTTCACGCCAGCATCTGATGCCGTTGTAGAGAATCAATGTTCTTTAAGTGGGGGCGGTGGTGCGCTTTATGCGTTTCATTTGCATTATGGTACAAAAGTGTATGATCAGCTCAAATTTGCAACCAGTTATGACGTACCCGATACACCACAGCTTTATTTTGGTGCAACTAACTCTTGTACCGATTCGAACGGTGATGGAAAGTGTGATGATAATCCAGAAGAAGACGTTATCGAAGAAAGTCAGTTTTTTCTAATTGGTCCTGGAATAAAAGGTGAGCAAGCCGAAAACCCTCTTAAACCTGTAGAAATTACAGGACCTGGTTTAAAAGTGGTTGACGGTACAATCAAGCTGGTTAATGATAAAGAGCCCATTGGTTTTGGCTTTAAAACGCAGCAAACATATATTTATAAGCGTGAAGAAAACGACGAAATAAACAATTAAGGGCTGTATATGAACAAGACACAACAAGGATTCACATTAATTGAGTTAATGATCACAGTTGCGATTGTTGGCATCATTGCTGCAGTTGCACTGCCGAATTACAATGAGTATGTAAAAAGGGCATCACGCGCAGAAGCAGCATCTGCGCTGTTAGATGCGGCAAACAAGCAAGAGCAATACTTTGTAGATAACCGAGTTTATTCGACTTCGTTTAGCGACTTAGGTATTCAAAGTAAAACTGAAAACGGGCATTTTGAGTTGGCAATTAATGTGGTTGATAGCAATGAATTTACAATTACAGCTAAACCCATCGCTGGAGCGGTGAAAGGGGATGCTGATTGTACTGAGCTGTCTATTAATGACTTAGGCTTAAAAGGGGCTAAAGGCACCAAAGGTCAATCAGATATAAATTATTGTTGGGGTAGATAATGCAGGTAAACCTTACTCTGGATTATATACCCATCTCAAGTAGCTGCTTTTAGCGCTAATGGCGTTGAATTTACTTGCAATAGCCCAGCTATTGACGCGAAAATCCACCTTGTTTTCACTGTGAGTCTCTGGCTAGAGGAAATAAACCTAGCTATCACTATTATCCAATATATTAGTAAATCTCTTAACCAGAGTTCAGGTTAGTTATTTTTGCATCTATTTGTGGACTTTATCCGTATGCGACCTGTTTGACTTATAGAAAGAGCAAGCCCTTCAAGGCTTGCTTTTTCGCTATTAGGGCAATAGATAAAAGTACCGTTTTGAAAGCCATTTAAAGAGCCGTCAGGTCTAAAAGTTATTGCAGTGCGAGGGTACTCTAAGCTATCAGAGGGATGGGTATGTTCAAAGGTACTAATAAGACGTTCGTCATTATCCAAAGATGTTGACTTGTCATTATCAGTAAATAGTGACACACCCGTGTGCCACTCACCATCTAAACATTGTTTATCTTTTAAAGCGCAAAGAGTTACGTAGCTGCCATGCTCTATAGCATAAAGACGTGCTAAATTAATATTTCGGTGTAATAAATTCACCTGATTATCAGCGCGATTGAGCGCCAAGAAATCAGGAACAAACCATAAAGAGAGTTGGCTCAGTATTGCTATAACTGAAATGGTTATTAGCAATTCTACTAGCGTAACGCCATCGTTTTTGTGAACACTTATAATTAACTTCATCCCTGAAGCCTTACATTGAACAGTCCATTATATTAGTTTAGTAAATAATCAAAAAACGACAAAGTATGAAATGGCTTTTAGCTGCAGGTTTGAGTTGTGTCACCTATATAAAAAGCAGTCCCTGATTGAGACAGTGTTAACCCTTTATTATTTTCATTAGTACCATTAGGGCAAAAAATAAAATTTCCAGGTTTAGTGGTGATACGACCGCTGGTGTTAAACCGTATTCGTCTATCTCCAGCTGTGAATGTTACCTTATCATTAAGGTTAATTTTTTCCATAACGCGAATTAAGCTGTCAGATGAGGAATTATATTGACCATCATTATCTGCATCAATAAAGGTAATAATAACTTTATTACCATCCCACCTTGCTCGGCATTGCATACTATCATCATTATTTTTAACCTCCGAATGCTGAGCTGCACAAATAACCACGATTTCATCAGTACTAGCTGCTTGTGATCGCGCAAAACTAATATTACGCTTTAGCTCCAATAAAAAGTTTTCGCCTCGGTTTTCTTCCAGCATATCGCTACTATTCCATATTGCAATACTCGCTATTATCGCAACAATAGCAACGGTAACCATTAACTCTAATAGAGTAAATCCTGTATGCTTGGTTTTCATATAAATCTCATTAACTCGGTGATGTTGAAAGGTCAACAGACCCTAGTATAGTTATTTTTATTAAAATAATCATACCATGATTATTTTTCACCTGTGCTATTCAATCACTTTGTTTGCTATGAACCTCATGATTGTCTAAAATCGAGGCAACTGAGGCTTTCAAAAGTAACTAATATGAAAAAAATAGAAGCAATCATTAAACCGTTTAAGCTCGATGATGTGCGCGAAGCACTTTCTGATGTTGGTATTACGGGTATGACAGTAAGTGAAGTAAAAGGGTTTGGGCGTCAAAAAGGCCACACTGAGCTATACCGTGGTGCAGAGTATATGGTTGATTTTTTACCTAAGGTAAAGCTGGACATTGTGCTTGGTGATGAAGATGTAGAACGTGCTATTGATATGATTGTTAAAACCGCACAAACAGGTAAAATTGGTGATGGTAAAATATTTGTCACTGAGGTAGAGCGTGTTGTTCGTATTCGTACCGCAGAAGAAGATGAAGACGCAATATAATCGTTGTCTTGAGTATAAAAAAGGCGCTACTTTAATTTAAAAGTAGCGCCTTTTTTGTGTTATTTATTTCTACTGTTAAATTTGCGTGTTTGCGCTGCATTATCACTTAATTCAGTTAACCCAAGCTTATCGTAGCTTTTTTCCATCATGGCTAATGCTGCATCAAGGTAGCTACTTTGTGAGTAGTGCTCTACCACATACTTGCCGCGATTCGCAGCTGCTAAATAGGCTTCACGTTCATAATAGTAAGTTGCAACCTTCAGCTCATAACGAGCCATACGGTTTAATAACCAAACTAAACGACGTTTTGCCTCCGGCGCATAGTCACTTTCTGGAAAACGTTTAACTAAGGTTGATAGGTCGGTATAAGCAACACGGGTGCGTTTAGCATCTCTGTCTGCTCTATCTACACCAAAGTATTCTTGGAAAGCATTTTTATCAGCTTTAATATTAACCAAGCCACGCATGTAATACATGTAATCTAAATCTTTGTGGTTTGGGTTTAAGCGAATGAAGCGGTCAATTGTCGCCAGTGCTTGCTCTGTATTACCTGATTGGTAATGTGCATACACTAAATCCATTTGTACTTGCTTTGAAAACGGGCCAAACGGGTAGCGAGAATCAATTGCCGTTAACAACTCAATTGCACGTGCGTATAAACCAGAATCAAGCGTTTGTTTTGCATCTTCGTATAGTGCTTGTGCTGATCTGTTTGGTACTCGTTGAATATCTTCTTGGTCAGGCGCAGACGAACAAGCTCCTAAACTAAGCACTGAAACTGAAAAAACAATGGCGAATGCACGTTTCCCTATTTTATTTATCATTTTATTTGTTACCTTCGATGTCTTCGGCTAGGCCAAGTGGGTAAAACCGAGTAAACTATGCGTATTATGTTATGCTTTTATTAAAAGCGATTCTAACCCAGTCAAGCAAAGCTTGCACTGGTAAATTGGGTAAAGTTACTAATGTCAGAGCAAATATCTCTCCAAGCCGAGGTCCCAACAGACTTAGGTGGTAAACGTCTAGACCAAGTATTAGCACAATTGTTCCCTGATTATTCACGATCACGGATAAAAACTTGGATTTTAGATGATAAAATCACCGTTGATGGCGAAATTTTCAACACCCCGCGTGAAAAATTACTCGGTGGTGAAGTTGTGGCTGTTGAAACAACAATAGAAGCACCTCGTGAATACGAAGCACAAGATATCAAATTAAACATCGTTTATGAAGACGATGATATTTTAGTGATCAATAAACCAATGGGATTAGTGGTTCATCCTGGTGCAGGCAATCCTGACGGTACGGTGTTAAATGCACTACTTCATCATTTTCCAGACATTATCAACGTGCCACGCGCGGGTATAGTGCATCGTCTAGATAAAGACACCACAGGTTTAATGGTTGTCGCGAAAACGATTCAGGCACAAACTCATCTGGTGAAAGCCTTACAAAAGCGCGAAAACTTCACACGTGAATACGAAGCGTTATGTAATGGTACTATGACTGCCGGTGGTATGGTTGAAAAAGCGATTGGTCGTCATCCAACTCAGCGTACGCACATGGCTGTTCATGAAATGGGTAAACCAGCGATTACGCATTATCGTGTGGCAGAAAAGTTCCGTGCTCATACTCGTTTGCGTTTACGCCTTGAGACCGGACGTACACACCAAATTCGCGTGCATATGGCGTACTTAAACCACCCATTAATTGGCGATCAATCTTATGGCGGCCGTCCTCGTCCACCAAAAGGAGCAACGCCTGAGCTGTTTGAGTTACTGCGTAGCTTTAAGCGTCAAGCGCTGCATGCTGTTAAATTAAGCATTGCTCATCCAATTACCGGTGAAATGATGACCTGGCAAGCACCTATCCCTGATGATATGGTCCAGATGACACAAGCACTGCGTGAAGATACAAAAGCAAATCCAGACATAGCTAGTTAATTATGTCTGGCTTATCAGCTACATGGCAATCTATTCAGGGTGTAGGCACATTGAGTACTACACGGGATGGAGGCGTATCAAAGCCTCCATTTGATAGCTTGAATTTAGGATTGCATGTAGGTGATAACAACCAAGATGTATTAACCAATCGAGCGCATGTAAATAGCTACATACCTAATCCTGCTGTTTGGTTAAATCAGGTTCATAGCGCTGATGTAATTAGAGTGGATGAAGGGTTTGATTTTAGCCAAACTCTGACGGGGGATGCGCTTTACACGCAA
This sequence comes from Pseudoalteromonas sp. S1610, assembly GCF_005887465.1. Taxonomy (GTDB): domain Bacteria; phylum Pseudomonadota; class Gammaproteobacteria; order Enterobacterales; family Alteromonadaceae; genus Pseudoalteromonas; species Pseudoalteromonas undina. Next base: position 21,033 of record NZ_PNDI01000007.1, read on the forward strand.
TTATATAATCAACCTTTAGCTATAATGACCGCTGACTGTTTACCTATTTTACTTACCTCAAGCGATGGCCAGGAAGTGGCTGCAATTCACGCCGGTTGGCGAGGGTTAGCGCAAGGGATCATTAATAATACAGTTAGCTATTTTAAACATGCACCAACGAACTTACATGCTTGGTTAGGTCCTGCAATAGGGGCTGACCAATTTGAAGTCGGCCAAGAGGTCGTTGCAACATTTACAGCCAACAATCCAGCTTTGCATGATGCGTTTAAACCTCAAAATAACGATAAATATTTAGCTGATATTTATTACATAGCGCGTATTTTGCTAAACCAACGGGGTGTTGTGAATATTAGTGGTGGTGAATACTGCACGTTCTCTCAAAAAAATCAGTTTTTTTCTTATCGACGTGACGGCCAAACCGGTCGTATGGCAAGTTTGATCTGGCGCAAGTAAATTACTATTAAGTGATTATTTTTCCCTCAATACCTTGAACAAATCCGCTAACATACCCATTTATAAAGTAATTCGTTTTTTTATAGGTAAACCCCCATGCGTTTAGATAGATTTACAAGTAAATTTCAGTCTGCGCTTTCAGATGCGCAATCATTAGCGCTAGGTCGCGATCATCAATTTATTGAACCCGTTCACCTTATGTATGCTTTATTAAAGCAAAGTGGTTCAAGTGTGCGTGCCTTGTTTGCACAAATGGGCATTAGTATTGACGAGCTCAATACCAAACTATCTCAAGAGATAGAAAAGTTATTTAAAGTGGAAGGTGTTGGTGGCGATGTGCAATTGTCAAACAACATGGTTTCACTTATTAATCTGTGTGACAAGTATGCCCAAAAACGCAAAGATAAATATATCTCAAGCGAACTGTTTGTTTTAGTTGCATGTGAAGATAAAGGGCCGCTTGGCAGTGTATTTAAAGCACTTAATATCACTGCTAACAAAGTTGAAACTGCCATAGAAGCAATTCGCGGTGGTCAAAAAGTTGATGATCCTAATGCTGAAGAAACTCGTCAAGCACTTGAAAAGTACACTATTGATTTAACTGAGCGGGCGGAGCAAGGTAAGCTTGACCCTGTAATCGGCCGTGATGATGAAATTCGTCGCACCATCCAAGTATTACAACGCCGCACCAAAAACAATCCTGTGTTAATTGGTGAGCCTGGGGTGGGTAAAACCGCGATTGCCGAAGGGCTTGCGCAACGTATTATTAATGGGGAAGTGCCAGAGGGCTTAAAAAACAAGCGCGTACTCTCGCTTGATTTAGGCGCGTTGGTTGCTGGGGCCAAATACCGAGGTGAATTTGAAGAGCGTTTAAAATCAGTTTTAAATGAATTGGCCAAAGAAGAAGGCCAAGTGATTTTGTTTATTGATGAAATTCATACCATTGTTGGCGCTGGTAAAAGTGATGGCGCTATGGATGCGGGTAACATGTTAAAACCTGCATTAGCACGTGGTGAACTTCATTGCGTAGGTGCAACGACCTTAGATGAATATCGTAAATACATTGAAAAAGATGCTGCACTTGAGCGCCGTTTCCAAAAAGTATTAATTGAAGAGCCATCGGTTGAAGATACTATCGCTATATTACGTGGTCTAAAAGAGCGTTACGAATTACATCACTCAGTGGAAATCACCGATCCGGCAATTGTTGCTGCAGCGCAGTTATCACATCGCTATATTAGTGATCGCCAATTACCTGATAAAGCAATTGATTTAATTGACGAAGCAGGCTCTTCTATTCGACTGCAAATTGATTCAAAACCTGAAGCCTTAGATAAGTTAGAGCGTCGTATCATTCAGTTAAAAATTGAAGATAACGCCTTGGCTAAAGAAAAAGACGAGGCGAGTCAAAAGCGCCGTGCAGAAATGGTTGAGCTGATCACTGAGCTTGAGGTGCAATACCGTGAACTCGATGAAGTATGGAATGCCGAAAAAGCGTCTTTGCAAGGTACGCAAGTCATTAAAGCTGAGCTTGAACAGGCACGACTTGATTTAGAAGTGGCACGCAGAGCAAGCGATTTACAGCGCATGTCAGAACTGCAATATGGCCGTATACCCGAGCTTGAGCGTAAGCTTGATTTAGCATCACAAGCCGAAATGCAAGAAATGAGCTTACTTAAAAACCAAGTGGGCGAAGATGAAATAGCTGAGATTTTATCACGTTGGACTGGTATTCCGGTGGCACGTATGCTGCAAGGTGAGCGTGAAAAGCTATTGCAAATGGAAACGCAATTACATAATAAAGTGATAGGGCAAGATGAAGCGGTAGTTGCGGTGGCTAATGCCATTCGTCGTTCTCGCGCAGGGCTTGCTGATCCGAATCGTCCGATAGGCTCGTTCTTATTTTTAGGACCAACAGGGGTGGGTAAAACAGAGCTAACGAAAGCATTGGCTGGCTATATGTTTGACACCGAAAGTGCCATGGTACGCATTGATATGTCTGAGTTTATGGAAAAACACTCAGTGGCGCGTTTAGTTGGTGCACCTCCTGGTTATGTAGGTTACGAAGAAGGGGGCTATTTAACGGAAGCCGTTCGTCGTAAGCCGTATTCGGTTATCTTGCTTGATGAAATAGAAAAAGCGCATCCAGATGTGTTTAATATTTTATTACAAGTTCTTGATGATGGTCGTTTAACTGATGGTCAAGGACGTACTGTTGATTTTAAAAATACGGTTATCATTATGACCTCTAACTTAGGTTCAGACATTATCCAAGAGCAATCGGGAAGTAATGACTATGACGAGCTTAAAGCAAAGGTAATGGGTGTACTGCATAATGAGTTCAGGCCTGAATTTATTAACCGTATTGATGAAACAGTAGTGTTCCACTCACTTGCACATAGTCATATTAAAGAAATCGCAGATATACAGTTAAGTAAATTGCGTGAACGATTAACTGAGATGGGCTATTTACTTGAATTGACGGATGCTGCGCTTGAGCGGATTGCTGCCAGTGGTTTTGATCCGGTTTATGGCGCTCGCCCACTTAAGCGTGCAATACAACAGACCATTGAAAACCCGTTAGCACAAAAGCTGCTTAATAATGATTTTCAACCAGGCTGCATCATTGTTATTGATGCAAGTGGTGAGGGCTTAGAGTTTACTAGCCGATAATCTGAGCACAGCAAAAAGCCGCTGAAAATAGCGGCTTTTTTGTTTTTGATTCAAAGGAGTGGATTAAACTTTAAAGGTAAGCAGTAAATCATTTACTTTTCGTGACCCTTCGACCAATTCAGCAGCGCCATGTGCTACGCTATAACTAAGCTGTAAATTGTCATCCCCCAAGCCTTTAATTTTTTCAACATTGCAGCCAATATCTCGACTTACCACTTGTTGTTGCTCTGCGGCGGCTGAGATGTCGGTAGCAAGTTGTGAAATTTCACTAATTTGAATGAAAATACTATCTAGCTCTTGTTGTGTTTGCCCTGTGGTGTTAACACAGTCATCGGCTTGTTGTTTTGTGCTCTGCATGATTTTAGACCAGCTAAACAAAGTATCTTGAATCTCTTTAATTGAGCTGTGAATTTGAGCTGTGGCGTTTTGAGTACGTGAAGACAGTGCGCGTACTTCATCAGCCACCACCGCAAAACCTCGACCATGCTCACCAGCACGGGCAGCTTCAATCGCAGCGTTAAGTGCTAACAAATTGGTTTGCTCTGCAATGCCTTCTATTTCACTCATTACCTGACCAATTTTATCGGCCTCAGAGGCAAGTCCTGTGGCTGTGGTTGCCGCTTGCTCAACTTGCATGGCTAAGTCAGATACCATTTTGCTGTTATCGGCAATATGACTTTTTATATCAGAGCAGCTTTGATAAGTGATCCCCACTTTATCTGCGGTATTATTGGTATTATTAGAAATTTCACCAATGGTGGTGCTCATTTGTGACATTGCAGTAGCTATTTGCTCAAGCTGAGTTCCCTGAGAGGAAATTCCTTGTTCGGTCAGCGTAGATTGTTGATCTAAGCCTTGGGCAATGGTATTAAAACTCAAGGTTGAGTCTTTAACACGACCGAGTACCGTTTTTAACTTGGCGCAAAGCATTTGCTCTCGGTAATCACTAATACTGTGAGGGTGTGAACCACTAAATACATAACGAGACACCGAATCTGCCTGGCTTTTTTGCTCCTTTAGAGTTGCAGGTGTTGCTATTAGCTCATCATAATTTAAAGCTAAAATGATAATACACACCACCAAGTTAACCGCTGCAATCGTAATTGATCCCCATATAGCGACACTAGCTAACCAAATTAAAACACCGGCTATGCTCAAGCTCTGTCTGAGTGAGGTGTGCTCACGCCAGCTAAATAGTGACTTATTAGCGTTAATTTTGGCATACAGCTTCTGCGCTCTGCGTTTTGCATGTTGCGAGAGTTTTACACGCACAGACTGATAACCAATCAATTGGCCATGTTCAAAAATAGGTGTTACAAATGCATCAACCCAATAGTAACGGCCATCTTTACATAAGTTTTTTACAGCACCACGCCAAGAATGCCCTTGCTTTAAGGTGTCCCACATCTCTTTAAATGCCGCTTTAGGCATATCAGGATGGCGAACGATATTGTGGTTTTTATTAATGAGTTCATCCATTTCATAGCCAGCAATACTGCAAAATTCATGATTGGCATAGGTAATAACACCTCGAAGATCGGTCGTTGAAACTAACTCTTGATGTTCTTCAAAAGTGACCTCTTCATCTATTAAGCTTTGATTACGACGCATAGTAATCCTTTATCATTCTTTATTGGGGTGTCTATTGTAATTACTAAAACTAATGTACGTTAGTGATAAGTTTTAAATAGCAGTAGTAAGGCATTTTTTTTAATGTTTTTATGATCTTTATCAATTTTAAGAGTAATTGATTTTTTTAGTTATGCCAAACTTTTAGCAAGTGATTCACCCTTTCGTACGGGGAGAAATAATGCCTTGAGGTTGCGATGTATTGTGGCAAATAATATGCAAAAGAAATTGTATATTGCTGGTGGCAATGGCAAGATTATCTTTTATGGCGTGAAACAAAGCGTGTTTAAAATTCATTAAAAGCTATATCTAATAAATTCATATAGTTTTTTCTTCATTTAATCTTGAGTAAAGGTAATTAGACCCCATAACCTTATGATTAAGCCACTTGGCTCGAGGAAACTTTTTTTTGGCAACTTATAATTTAAAGAACACGCTCAACGCGCTATCTAATGCAGATAATCAGCATGCTATTAAAGGTATTATGCGCGGTATTGAGAGAGAATCATTAAGAATTAAACCCGATGGTTCTATTTCTAAACAAGCTCACCCAAAAGGGGTTGGCTGCGCGCTTACCAACGGACATATCACGACTGACTTTTCTGAGTCTTTACTTGAGTTTATTACGCCTGTTAGCGAGTCATCAACGCAAACGTTACAACAGCTGAAAGATTTACAAAAGTTCACCCTAGAACATATGGACGATGAACTACTGTGGCCAATTAGTATGCCGTGTTTTATAAATCATCAGGACGATATTGTATTAGCACAATTTGGCGATTCTAACGTTGGTAAAATGAAAACCTTATACCGCGAAGGTTTAAAGAACCGCTATGGTAGTATGATGCAAGCGATTGCTGGAGTGCACTTTAATATTTCTTTTCCAGAAACGTTATGGCAGTCACTACATTCACAAAGGCAAAGCAGCGCGAAGCTTGAAGACTTTATATCAGATGGGTACTTAGCATTAATTCGTAATTTTAAGCGCGAGTTGTGGTTAATTAGCTATATGTTTGGTGCGTCACCGGCATTGTGTAGTTCATTTTTGCAGGGGCGTAAAAGCGATTTACCGTTTAAAAAGCTGGGTAAAGGTACTTTATATTTAGAAGTGGGCACGGCGCTTCGATTAGGTAACTTAGGTTATACCAACAGTGCACAGTCATCATTACGCGTTATGTATAACTCATTAGATGAGTATGTAGCAGGGCTTAAAAAAGCCATAAATACGCCTTCAGATATTTATGGCAGTATTGACGACTATACCAGTGCAGAGCCAAAGCAATTAAATAAAAATATTCTACAAATAGAGAATGAGTTTTACTCGCCAATTCGCCCTAAGCGTAATGCTAAAAATGGTGAAACACCCACTGATGCATTACTAAGAGCGGGTATAGAATATATTGAAATTCGTGCATTGGATGTTAACCCATTTAGTGAAGTTGGCATTGATTTAGAGCAAATACACTTTTTAGATGTATTTTTAACCTATTGCTTATTAAAAGACTCAGCCCCTATGGACTGGGAAGAGCAAGCGCGAAGCACTGAAAATCTTGATACAGTAGTAAACCAAGGCCGAGAAAAAGGCCTAATGCTTAATTTTAATAATGAGCAGCGCAGTCTTGAATCATGGGGTGATGAAATATTTAATCAGCTCGTTGATGTTGCTAAGTGGATGGATAGCGCGTACGGGGTTGATTATTACTCAAACACTATTAAGCGCATGGCAACGTGGGTGCATAATCCTACATTAACCTATTCAGGGCGTTATGTTGAGCAATTAAAAGCATCAGGGCTAGATAATGGTCATTATGCACTCTCACTTGCTCAAAAGTATAAACAAAGCCATGATATAGCCAGTTATACTGAATTCTCAAAGTCGTGGTTAGAGCAACAAGCGACAGAGTCTTACCAAGCTCAAAAAGCAATTGAGCAAGCCGATAATCAATCATTTACTGCATTTTTAGATACATATTTCAGGGTCAGTTGACCTTTGCGGATTACAATTTGTTCAAACTAGGAGCGGTTTAATCGCGGCGCGAGGTTTGTAACCTAGTGGGCTAAGTCAAAACCGAGCAACAAAGACTAAAACGCCCCTAGGCAGAACCCTTCGGGCAGCGCCTGTTTGGCTTTGATGATGACTTATAGACTATTAATGGGGAATAACC
>NZ_PNDI01000070.1:0-343 GCF_005887465.1 Pseudoalteromonas sp. S1610
ATGGATGTGAGAGTTCAAGTCTCTCCTTCCGCACCATATTCTTGATAAGAATTAAAATTATCAACAATTTATTGTTGGGATATCGCCAAGCGGTAAGGCACCAGGTTTTGATCCTGGCATTCCCAGGTTCAAATCCTGGTATCCCAGCCAACAATGGCTAAGTAGCTCAGCTGGTTAGAGCACATCACTCATAATGATGGGGTCACAGGTTCAAATCCCGTCTTAGCCACCATTTCTTTTCTAGAAGTGGCTCTGCAAGAGTTAAATTGCAACTCAATGAAGAGTTTAAAATAACTACCATTTCTTTGATTAATTCAAAGTGATAATGCGGGAGTGGCGGAAT
>NZ_PNDI01000071.1:0-10586 GCF_005887465.1 Pseudoalteromonas sp. S1610
ATTTGAACCGACGACCTTCGGGTTATGAGCCCGACGAGCTACCAGACTGCTCCATCCCGCGCCTGTAATTTCTTAGTAACAGTATTGTGTTATTCACAAGCCTGTTTCGAAGAGAGCGCTATAATATAGGAATAAACCTATAATGCAAGGTTTTACTAATTAAAAGCGTTTAAGTGAACAAAAACCCATCAAACAGTGGTATTTACAGTAATCGTTGATGTGGATTTATCATTTTTTGCCACTCCCAGTCGGGATGACCCATAACAATAAAATCCGGATTTTCTGTACTTTCTCTTTGGTTATACGTTAAAGGATTAAATTCAGCGTCGGTAATACAGCCGCCCGCTTCTTCAACAATAACTTGCGATGCACCCGTATCCCACTCACCTGTAGGACCTATTCTTAAAAAACAATCTGCTTTACCCTCAGCAACAATACACGCCTTAAGTGAACACGAACCTAAAGCCACCGTTGCAAATTGCGCATTTAGATACTGGCTAACTGCTTCTATTTTTTGGCGGCGGCTTACAGCCAAAGTTAAACTCTCGGGCGGTGCTACAAATATTTGTTTATCGTGCTCACCTTCACGCTTAAATGCCCCATTTTTAGCCGTTGCATAATAGGTCACGCCCTTTTCTGGCCAATGAATAACCCCCAGCACTGGGTGGTTATTTTCTATCAATGCAATATTAACGGCAAAGTCACCACTTTCGAGTATAAATTCACCGGTGCCATCCATTGGGTCAAGCAACCAATAACGTTGCCAGTGCTGTCTATCTTGCAACGCTGGAATGGGGGTTTCTTCTGACATAATTGGGATGTCGGGAGCAAGCGCATTTAAACCTGCTACGAGCACATCATTTGCGGCAAGATCGGCTTTGGTTACTGGCGTATTATCTGATTTTTCTTGCTGACCAATATCGTCTTTTTTATACAAAGACATAATGGCATCCCCTGCACTTTGCGCAAGCTCAATACATGGCTCTAGAAGTTTATTCATTAATGTCTCCTGAGGCTAAATACTTATCTAATAATAGCAGAGCCGCAACACTACGTGCTTCAGTAAAGTCAGGTTGTTCTAATAACGACTGCCACTGTGAAAGTGGCCATTTCACCACCACTAAGGGCTCAGGCTCATCGCCTAGTAAGGTTTCAGGATATAAATTTTTAGCAAACAAAATATGCATGGTTGCGTTAAAATAGCTCGGTGCCATAGTGACCGTTTTAAGCGGTTTAAAGTATTCAGCGCCAAAGCCAATTTCTTCTTTGAGCTCTCTGTTTGCAGCCTGTTCAGGCGTTTCACCTGGGTCAATCAGCCCTTTGGGAAACCCTAACTGATAGTCATTGGTGCCTGCACAATACTCACGAACCAGTAATAACTCATTTTCAGTGGTCATAGGTACAATCATAACGGCTCCACGGCCACCGCCGCGAATTCGTTCATACTGACGCTCTTCGTTATTTGAAAACTTAAGCTCTAAAGACTCCACAGTAAATAAGCGACTTTTAGCGACAACATTATTACTGAGAATTTGTGGTGGTGTTGGGTGCTTTTTCTGTGTCATGGGCATCAATTTGCTATCATTGCAGTTATACTAATCATATACCCAAATGAGTATAAGATGCGAGTTTCAGTTTGAATTAAAAGCAATTTAATTGAGCAAATAATTCTCGGGCTTAGCTAAAGTTAATTCTTTATTTTAGGCTACGAATACGCTCTTAATATAGTATTGTCGGATTTATACCTTAATAACTCAATTAACAAAGTTCATTAATCTACTTCATCGCAACTTATTCATTTCAAAAAGTAGTTTTCACAAGGATAAATCATGCTCAACTGGTCAAAAATCGATACTGTATTACTCGACATGGATGGAACTTTACTTGATTTACATTACGACACTGACTTTTGGCTCAACGTTGTACCCCAACAACATGCTCTGGCTCAAAATATCAGTTTTGATGAAGCCCGCGCAGATATCTTAAAACGCTATCAGGCTGTGAGTGGTAAAATTCAGTGGTACTGCTCTGACTATTGGGAAGCACAGCTAAACTTACCTATTCTCGAACTAAAGCGCCAGTCTGCCCACTTAATCAAAATTCGTGAAGACGTTCCGCATTTTTTAACTGAACTTCGACGTGCAGGTAAAGAGCTTATTTTACTTACCAATGCCCATCCTGAATGCGTAATGCTTAAATTTGAACATACCGCTATTGATAACTATTTAGACGGGGTGGTATCGACTCATGAATATGGAGTAAGTAAAGAGCAACAAAGCTTGTGGCATAAAGTGCAAGAGGACTTAGGGTTTGATAAACGCCGCACTTTATTTGTAGATGACAGTTTACCGGTATTACATGCCGCACGAGAATACGGCATTGAGCATTTACTTGCGGTTGCTAACCCTAATAGTCAGCAACCACATAACGATATAACCGATTACTTAAGCGTCACCGATTACCGTAAGCTTATTTAGCTTATTTAGCTTATTCGCCCTGAGGATAGCGCGCTACTAAGCCTTGATATACCTGTTTTGCAAAATCTGCATGTTCAGTATCAAGGCTTTTAACTACTTCTACTAAGTGTTCGTTATCTTCTTGACCATGCCATACTTTAATGTAGCTGCCATCTTTGTAACCATGATCTTGGCGGAAAAAGTTAAGCGTATTTTTACCTACATAACCACGGTATAAATCATCAATATCCATGCCTATTTGCGCCATACAACCAGCAAAAGCGGCTGCATCAAAGGTTTTATTGGCAACAGCACTGGCCGCTAGTAATTCAAGCGTTTGTTTAAAGTCATCACCTTGTTGTGGTGCACTCATTTCGGCTTGTAGTTGCGTAGCGATTTGCTCATAGCTGGTCTCACCGTCAATACGCAACGATAAGCCAAAGTGAAAAATATCAACCAGCTCTAAAATCACTTGTTCAGTATCTGGAGTTTGTTTTTTCCACCATTTCCAACCGTAATGATCTAACATTTCTGCACATTCAACCCAAATAGCTCTATACCATTCAAAGCCTTGACTAAACCATTGCTCATGTACTTTAGTATTCATGGCATTTTGCATTTCTAGCATAACAACTAGCTTGTTTAAATTCGCAGACATATTGGTTCCACTGTTGGATTTATAATTAGGGTAATAATACAGATAATATAACTTAACGACCAGCCGAAAACTCATGCCATGAGTTGATCAGGTCAACAAAGTCTTCAAAACCACAACCACTGCTTAAATCATTCTCTTCAAGCATTAATTCGTCATCTTGGTAGGCTAATATATCTTCGTTATCTTGATGCAGCGCATGCGCTTCAAATAACGCTTCATCTTTAGAAAGGATCAGGTCAATTTCTTGGCCTTTAAGTGTTAACGGTTCAAAGCTTGAACTCACCGAGCTAATAAGCGCCAGCACCATAGCCACTTTGTCTTTACCTATTTCTTCGTTTAACCAACGGCCTATAATCGCGTGCTCGCTGCTTATTTTAATTCTTAACCCACTAATAGGGTCGCGAATAAATTGGTATTCCATAACTTTATTCCAGTACTGCTAATTACAACAGATTATAACCTAGTCAGTTATGAATAACGCAAGCCAGATACAAAAATAGCGCCGCAAGGCGCTATTTAGTATCATCAATATAGCTAACCGCCTGAGCGATAGCGGGCAGCATCAATAATTGCCCATAAATGGAATACGGCTCCAACAATAGCTGGAACAACTAAGAACCATAACGCGTAACCGCCAAAAACCAAAATGGCAAACACCAGCGCCGATAAAATACGACCCTGCACCAACTGCCCTAAACCCGGGAAAAAAATATTACATAGAGCGGCTATTACATTTCCGCCAGAACCTTGTTGAGACATACTAACCTCTGTAGTTTAATTAATTTTGTATTTGTACTTATTATTTATACTTACACACTTTATGCCAATTTATTAAGGCTTACAAATCATACAGTTAAATTATTACGAATTTATCGCTTTAGTATTTTTTGCCAAAAATAAGTCAAATTAGCAATTTTAAATAGCTATTTTAGTTACTTGCTCAGTTTATACTGTTCACTATTCAACAACTTAAATACCTATTTTATAAATAGCTGTTTATAAAAACAGTATTTTATTTAGCCTAACAAAAACACCTGTTATACTGCTCTCATTATTGATTAAAAAGGCGTAACGATGGACGTTTCAGAATTACTCGATGGCTTAAATGATAAACAACGCGATGCCGTTGCAGCGCCATTACAAAACATGCTGGTATTAGCAGGAGCAGGTTCAGGTAAAACTCGAGTATTGGTTCATCGTATTGCCTGGTTAATGCAAGTAGAGCAAGCCTCTGCCTACAGTATTTTTGCGGTAACCTTTACCAATAAAGCCGCTAAAGAGATGCGCTCAAGGGTTGAAGAAACTCTAAAAGCCCCTGTTGGCGGCATGTGGATTGGTACTTTCCATGGTTTATCGCACCGAATTTTACGGGCACATCACCGTGAAGCAAATTTACCTGAAGCCTTTCAAATTTTAGACTCTGACGATCAGCTTCGCATGATCAAGCGCTTGTTAAAATCGATGAATATTGATGATAAAAAATGGCCTGCTAAACAGTTTGGTTGGTACATAAGTGCTAAAAAAGATGAAGCTTTACGCCCTAAAGATATTCAGGCATACGATATTAACGAGCAAATGATGCTGCGCGTTTACGCCGCCTATCAAGAAGCTTGTGATAGAGCGGGCCTAGTTGATTTTGCTGAAATATTACTACGCAGCTATGAGGTTCTTAAAAACAACCCAACCTTGCTGCGTCATTATCAGCAGCGCTTTGCACACATGCTAGTAGACGAGTTTCAAGATACCAATACTATTCAGTATGCATGGCTAAAATTACTTGCTGGCGACACTAGTAGTATTATGATTGTAGGCGATGATGACCAAAGTATTTACGGTTGGCGTGGCGCTAAAATTGAAAATATCAAACGCTTTTTAACAGACTTTGACGCAGAGACAATTCGCCTTGAGCAAAACTATCGCTCGACTGCCACTATTCTTAAAGCGTCTAATGCACTTATACAGAATAACTCCGAGCGTATGGGTAAAAGCTTGTGGACTGACGGTAACGACGGCGAACCTATTTCTATTTATGCCGCCTTTAACGAGCTAGATGAAGCGCGCTTTGTGAGTAGCAAATTACGCAGCTGGCTAAATGCGGGGAACGCACTACAAGATGCGGCTATTTTATATCGTAGTAATGCGCAATCGCGGGTGCTTGAAGAAGCGATGCTACAAGAAGGTTTAAAATACCGAATTTATGGTGGTATGCGATTCTTCGAACGTCAAGAAATTAAAGATGCCCTCTCATACTTACGCTTAGTGGGTAACCGCCAAGATGATGCGGCATTTGAGCGTGTAATTAATACCCCAGCCCGAGGTATTGGCGACAAAACATTAAGCCATATACGTGACTGCGCTCGCGCTGAATCTTTGCCGCTTTGGTATGCTGCTAAAGCCATTGTAGAACAACAGCATTTATCGGGTCGAGCATCTGGAGCTGTTGCAAAGTTTGTCGAACTTATTGAGCATATTGAAGATAAAATTAGTGACTTAACGTTGCATGAGCAAGCTAAATACGCGATTCAAACCTCAGGGTTAATGGCTATGTATCAGGCTGAAAAAGGCGAAAAAGGCCGCGCTCGAGTAGAAAACTTAGAAGAATTAATTAGTGCCTGCGATCAGTATGAACTCCCTGAAGAGGAAGAGTTTAGCTCGCCACTACAAGGCTTTTTAGCTTACACCTCACTTGAGTCTGGCGAAGGCCAAGCCGATGAGCATGAAGACGCCGTACAAATGATGACGCTTCACTCAGCTAAAGGGTTGGAGTTTCCTTTAGTGTTTATGGTCGGTGTTGAAGAGGGCATGTTTCCATCTCAGCAAAGTAATGAAGAAACCGGCCGTTTAGAAGAAGAGCGCCGCCTTTGTTACGTGGGTATGACCCGCGCTATGGAAAAGCTCTATATAAGCCATGCCGAAAGTCGCCGTTTATATGGCCAAGAGAAATATCACAGCCCATCGCGCTTTTTACGTGAAATACCCGAAGACTGCGTAGAAGAAATTCGCATTAAAACACAAGTATCTCGTCCGCCTGCAGCCGGTCGCTTTAGCGCATCGGTTAGCCATGCTGCATTTGAAGAAAGCGGATTTAACTTAGGTCAACGCGTGCTGCATGCAAAGTTTGGCATTGGCACCGTACTCAACTACGAAGGCAGTGGCGCACAATCTCGCGTACAAGTTAACTTTGACGACTTAGGCAGTAAGTGGTTAGTAACAGCTTATGCAAGATTACAAGCCGTTTAACCACGTTGTAGAGCGTGTACAGCAACAACTTGCGTATGCGAAACATCGCCAGTTACTGCTGCTTACAGGCGATAAAAATTGGTGTTATGAGCAATGTACTCAGTTGCTTGCTCATTTGCAGCACCCTTCTTTTGTACTGTCAAAAAGCACTCATTTAATTAATGCACATTGGCCAGAGCATACCCACCAAATTTTAGGACAAGAGTGCGCTCATGCTGTTTATGACGGCTACAGTGGACTGGTGCCAGATAAACTAGCCGCGCTCAGTGGCGTTGTGCAAGCAGGTGGCTTTTTAATTATATTGTTACCCGAACTTAAGGAACTTGAACACTGGTGTGATGACGCCCTTCCCTTATTTCAATCTTTTGGGCAAATGCACCCTTACAGCTTTTTTAATCAACGCTTAGCTCACTTACTAAGCAAAACTACTTTACTGCATTTTAGCCAGCAAAATGGTTGGCAGTGTATTACCGATACGAATCTATCAACTGGTGAAATTGACTTTACCGAGCAACAACAGTGTATTGAATTAATAATAAAAACGGCAAACGGACGAGCAAATCGATCATTATTAATTAATGCAGATCGGGGAAGAGGAAAATCAGCCGCATTAGGTATTGCAGCAAGTAAACTCAGCGATAAAAACATACTTATTTGCTCTATGCAATTTCGTGCTTTGCACAGTAGTTTTAAGCACTTAGCGAGTGAGCTTGATATAGATTATCGAGCTGGCGATAAACACATTGCAAACATGCACTATGTGGCGCCTGATCAACTACTGAACGAACAACCGAAGTGCGATTTGCTATTAATTGATGAAGCAGCAGCAATCCCTGTTCCAATTCTCATAAAAATTCTTCACCTTTATCCTCGCGTGGTCTTTTCAAGCACTATGATTGGCTATGAAGGTAATGGTCGCGGTTATATTTTAAAGTTTACTCGTTACCTCAAAACGCATTTTAAAAACATGCGTAGCATCAGTCTTGAGCAGCCAATCCGTTTTGCAAAGCACGATCCTTTAGAGCTGCACCTTCGTACACTCTTAGCTTTGGATGCAGAACATCACAGCGCTAGTTTGAATACTGCTCCCCTACAATTTAAGCATCTGCAAGCAAATCAACTTACTAACGACGAGCCACTGCTTCATCAAGTTGTTGGCTTACTAACACTCGCACATTATCAAACCAGTGTGAATGACTTACGTCACTTACTGGATGCCGCTGGGCAACGCCTATTTGTTTGTCAACAAGGTGATAATATTCTTGGTGTGTGTTTAGTAGCGATAGAAGGTGGCTTTACTACATCGTTGAGTGATGAAGTAGTGCAAGGTAAGCGCCGCCCTCAAGGGCACTTAATGGCGCAAAGCCTTGCACAATTAAGCTTTAACCCTGAGGTATTAAAACAATACTGCGCTCGCGTGGTGCGAATTGCCATTGACCCAGAGCAGCACAATAAGCACCTAGGAACACAATTACTTCATTACTGTGAACAGCAATTACAGAACGAGTGTGATTGGTTTGGTGCTAGCTTTGGTGCTAATGCGCAATTACTTAGTTTTTGGCAAAATAATGACTTTAATTTGGTTAAGCTGGGTTTTCAAAAAGATAAGGCAACGGGTGAACATAGCGCATTAGTTATTAAGAGCTTAACTAAAAATGACCAACTACTAGAACAATTAACAGCCCAGTTCGAAGCTGATTTTCCTTTGCAATTGCTCAGCCATTTTAGTCAGCTAGATTATAAACTGGTAGCAAAAATTGTTTCACGCTTTAATACTCATACCAATAGCATAGCTGATCAATCAAGATTAAAGTCTATGTTAACAAGTGACTATCAGCTATTTAATATTACACCTTTACTATGGCGAAGCTTTTGGGCATCTCCTCTTAGCTTGCCAAATGATGAGGATAATTTCCAATCTGTTTTTATTAGGCTAGTATTACAAAATTGGAAACCTAAAAATATCCAAACCGAGTTAGGTGTGAATGGCATAAAGCCGTTTAATATATTATTAAAAAAGGCTGTAAATAACTGGTATGAACGCACTTCGCATAATAATACACCTTAGTATTGCCCTCATTGCAATAGCCCTAGGACAGCCTTTAGCCTTTGCAGAGCAAGATAATAGCAAAGTTATTAAACTTGGCATGTCTACAGCACTAAGCGGACCGGCTCAAAATATTGGTCAACAATTGTATAAAGGCAGTAGCATTTACTTTAACAAGGTTAATAATGCCGGCGGAATAAATGGCGCAGAAATACAGCTTCTAGTTGCTAACGATAATTACGAACCAAAACAAACTGTTAATAATACCCGTACTTTTATTTATTCCGACAAAGTCGATGCATTGTTTGGTGCCATGGGCACCCCAACCAGCCATGCTATTATACCTTTACTAGAGCAATCAAAAATTCCGTTCTTAATGCCTTTTAGTGGGGCGAGCTTCCTACATGATAAATCACGAGCTAACATATTTAATTTAAGAGCAAGCTACAATGACGAAGCCGCAGAGCAAATTAAATACTTAGTAGAGGAGCGAAACATACAAAGATAGGGCTATTTATTCAAGCAGATGAGTTTGGCTTGTACGTAGAATCGGGACTAAGGAAAGAACTAGCAAAATATGATCTGTCGCCTATAAAAGTAGCGCGTTATCAACGTAATAGTCATGATGTAGCATCAGCGCTTAATGCCTTACAAACCAGTGGGGTGACAGCTATCTGTTTAGTTGGCACCTACGCACCACTTGGTGAATTTATAAACAGTGCACATGCGAAGAATTTTGCCCCAGACTATACCAGTGTTTCTTTTGTACCTAGCTTTGACTTATTTGGTGAAGTAACCACACCCTCACATATTATGGTTACAGAAATTGTTCCTAATCCACTCACATGTAATGATAATTTTTGTAATGAATTTTTGGCCGATATGCAAGCAAACAAGATTACAAAACCCAACCGTCTTCATTTTGAAGGTTATATTAATGCAATGGCATTTAGTAGGGCTGCAGCAAACTGCAAATTACCGCTTAAACACTCGTGCCTATTGAAAGAGCTTAATTCACTGTTAATAAATGATAAAATAATCAAAAAGTTTTTTATTGATACAAAAAATAAAAATAAGCGTAATGTATATCGCTCTTATTATGTGAATAAATAAGTACCTTCCAAATATTGTTCTATCCTTAATATACAAACTAAGTATGTGAGGAAACTATGGACTTAATTAACTTTAAAGTGGGTTATAAAACCATTTCACTTAAGATTCTTGATATCTTATTAACGGAACAATTTAATAATAACCTCACGGTGTTACCTAACGATAATAAAAGCTTTTTGGGCGTTAAAGATTATATGGGGATCCCAACCCCTGTATTTGATCTTGGAATCATTTTAAATGGAGTATCTACTGAGCGCAGTAATTTAGATGCTTTAAAGCAACTTAAATCTTGGCAAAAACAACTAATTGCTTGGTTTAATAGATTAGAGCAAGAACTACTCGTTTCGCAAAGCTCGTTAAAGGCGAATCAGTATGAGCTTACTGATTTTGAACAGTTTTATACGGAGTTTAAAACTGATAACGATGAATTAAAAAATACTATGTCACGCTTTGATGACTCGTTTAAATCGCTTCTACACAAATTGACCAGTGCAATAGATGCATATAAAAAAGGCAACAGCAAACAAGTTAGTACTCAACTTGAGATTATAAGGCGACATGATCTTATTCACCTAGAGCGTTTATTCGACTCTGCAATAGAACAAATCACTTTAGATTATAAACCTATTATTGTGTTTACCACTAAAGATGGCATGACCCCTCATGTAGGCCTATTAGTTGATAAGGTTGAAGATAATATTGAATATAAACAAGAAGATATTAAACCACTAGATAAGCTTACCGAAGTTGGTTTTGATATTGACCCCCAAACAAGAAGCATGATGTATGGACTGATCAAACTCGCTGATAAACATAGTGTACTTATTGATCCTAGCGCAATATTTAAGCCCAAAGACCTTGAACCATCGAGCAGCGCTCAAGAGCAAGAAACTGAAGCCTATGGACTGTTTTAAGGATGCTTCCTTTACACCCGTAAAAGCCCGACTCTTTTGAATCGGGCTTGCTTGTATTTAGAGTCGGTGCGCTATTTTGCCCATGGGTTTCGTAATACTCAACCCACGCTACGATGGTCAGGTTAACGCTGTGCAGCTGATAGCTGATATTTTCACTT
>NZ_PNDI01000072.1:0-5717 GCF_005887465.1 Pseudoalteromonas sp. S1610
AAGGCGGCAAAAACCCGCAAAAGCGACGGTTGTTAATGACGAAGCCATTTTGCGACACGCCAGACCTATCGATCTAATTTTAGCTCGCGTAATGCATATATCATTTATAGGTTTGATGTTCGTAATTGCCTATGGCTACTTTGCCTATGATTTAGGTAATCGCGCAGACTAAAAAGGAGCACAAAGCGCCTTTTACATCAAACCTGTCGCCTATTGATTTTAAAATTTTTAGGCCGACTTTGCCAAATTGCGTGGTTCGTCAACATCTGTGCTTTAATTACCGCTTTATAGTGCGACAGTGATTACACGCATAGTCATCTGACTCACAGTATGAGTATTTACCAGTAAACTCTTCTTAGTCTGCAATACCATCAGCAAGTAATATTGCTTCTTCTAATTTGTTTGGTAAAGCTTTAATCACGTTAAAGATCACTCTTTGAATCTAAACCCTACTCTTGTAATTAATTTGACTGTCACCGAGAGCACTCCAAACTTAAAGAGGCTTTCATAAAAAGCCAACAACTAAGTTGGCAATATTATTAGTTCTTACTCAGTTCTGCTTGTAACCTGACTTTTGTTTCTTTTAAGTAATTTAAATAAGGATATGAGTCATCTGCAATGGCTAAAGCCGACTCCATCTGTTCAAACGCTTGGCGAGTATCACCCTGCATTTCATAGCCATATGATAAGGCTGAAAGCGCATCGACTGATTTGGGGTGATTTTTTATATTGTACTTAAACACCTCTATAGCACGGGTAAACTGCTTGCTGTCCGTTAAGTTATAACCAAGTAATCTAACAGCGCGATCTGGTGGAGATATTTGCTCACCCCATTGCTGAGATAAGTTTTGATAATAAGTATCAATAGACGCTAAATCGTCAGTTAAAGCACTTATAGGCATTTGTTTAGGTAAAAATAAGTTGTAATAGGCATTAAATGCGCCAGCAGAGGAAGTTAAGTTATGCGAGATACCATCAAACGCATCACTAGAGAAGCGTAACCCTGGCACTTTATGCGATTGCAGTGATTGCTTCAATTCATTGTACCTTTCACGCATTATGCCGGCTTCTTCGCCAATATTGATGTACACGTAGTTATTCAGGTCTTTCGTTTTAGCTATAAATGATTTTGTGCTTTTTACCATTGCGCCATAGTTCCACCAAACTGCGGGGCTATAAGCAATATGCGCTTGAAATAGTTTTGGGTTTGCCTGCAACGCGTATAGCGCAAATACACCACCCGCAGAGGCGCCAGATATAACCTTATAGTCATGCGTGCGATAGTTCTTATTTATTAAAGGAATAAGTTCTTGCTCAAAGAACGCTAAAAACGTTGATGCACCGCCCCCTTCACCAACTGGGCCCTGCGGTTCCTTGTTCACTGTAGGATAAAAATCTCTAAGTCGATTAGTGTTTTCAATAGCGACAATAATTACCTCTGGAGCACGATTATCATTTTGTAAACGCTCAATAACAACACTCGCAAGCGGTATATTACCCGCCCCATCTAAGCGATAAACAACTGGGTATACCTTATTTGGCTGAGCTTGGTAGCTTTTAGGCAATTGCACGACAACTGTGCGTTCTTCGTTTAAAACAACCGATTTAATAGTATGTGTGTACTGAGAGTAATCTGTACTTTGCTGTTTAGTGCCAGATTGTGCAAAGGCACTTTGTGAACTAAAAATACTAAAGCTAACAAAACAAATAACGGTTAATAAACGCATGACTAACCCCTTAGAGAATAATAAGTTACTTAAGCTAACAGAGTTTCAGGCACAAAAAAAGCGCCTTAAGCGCTTTTTTAACATTAATAAAAACCTATAACCTTTTGATTTTACTCAACTGTAACCGATTTTGCTAGGTTACGTGGTTGGTCAACATCAGTGCCTTTAATGACCGCTACATAGTACGACAGTAACTGTAGTGGAATTGTATATACAACAGGGGCAATTACGTCATCTACGTGGTTTACGTTGATTACACGCATTGTGTCGTCTGACTCAAAGTGTGAGTCTTTATCAGCGAATACATAAATGATGCCGCCGCGAGCACGTACTTCTTCTACGTTTGATTTAAGCTTTTCAAGCAATTCATTGTTTGGTGCTACAACAATAATTGGCATGTCAGCATCAATAAGCGCTAATGGGCCGTGTTTAAGCTCACCTGCTGCGTAGGCTTCAGCGTGAATGTATGAAATCTCTTTAAGCTTAAGTGCGCCTTCCATCGCGATTGGGTATTGTGAGCCGCGCCCTAAAAACAGTGAATGGTGTTTATCAGCAAATTCTTCAGCAAGGTCTGCAATGCCATCAGCCAATAGTAGCGTTTCTTCTAATTTAGCTGGTAGCAGTTTAATAGCGTTAACAATCGCGCTTTGATCTAAGCCTTTCTCTTGCGCAATAGACGCAGTAAGCATTAACAAACCAACAAGCTGTGTAGTAAATGCTTTAGTAGAGGCTACACCAATTTCAGCGCCTGCTTTGGTCATAAAGGCAAGGTCTGATTCTCGCACAAGCGATGAGCCAGGTACGTTACAAATAGTCATTGACCCCATATAGCCTTGCTCTTTAGCTAAACGCAGTGCAGCTAAAGTATCAGCCGTTTCGCCTGATTGTGAAATAGTTACTAGTAGGCTATTTTCGTGTACAAATGACTGACGGTAACGGAACTCAGAGGCAATTTCTACGTTACAGCTAACACCTGCATATTGCTCAAGCCAGTAACGAGCAACCATACCTGAGTGGTATGACGTACCACAGGCAATAATTTGTACGTGTTTTACGTCTTTAAATATTTGCTGTGCGCTATCGCCAAAAGCATCAATCGCTACGCGGTCATCGTTTAAACGTCCTTCAAGGGTGTTACGTACTGCAAGTGGCTGCTCATAAATTTCTTTTAGCATGTAGTGACGGTAATCACCTTTGCCTGATGCATCTTGTGTGATGTTTGATTCAACAACTTCACGCTCAACCGCGTTGCCATCTGCATCAAAAATTTCTACAGTGTCGCGAGTAATACGCGCTACATCACCTTCTTCTAAGAAGATAAAGCTGCGAGTCACTGGTAATAATGCAAGTTGATCAGAAGCAATAAAGTTTTCACCAAGGCCTAAACCAATAACTAACGGGCTACCTGAGCGAGCTACAATAATTTCGTTATCATTCGCTTTATCAAACACAACGGTACCAAATGCACCTTCAAACTGCTTAACAGCAGCTTGAACTGACGCTAATAAAGTGGTGTGCTGCTGACGTAACTGATGAATTAAATGCACCATGACTTCAGTGTCGGTGTCTGATAAAAACTCGTAACCGTCGCCTTTAAGTGCTGCACGCAAACTTGCGTGGTTTTCAATGATTCCGTTATGTACAAGTGCTAATTGATTGCTTGAAACATGTGGGTGAGCATTGGCTTCAGTTACACCGCCATGAGTCGCCCAACGAGTGTGTGCAATACCTGTGTGGCCGCTAACACCAGCTTGTTCAAGTGCTGACTCTAAGTTTACAACCTTACCAACTGCTTTAACTGTATTAAGTGTATTGCCTTCAAGTAAAGCTACACCTGCTGAGTCATAACCGCGGTACTCAAGACGCTTAAGGCCTTCAACTAAGATTTTATTTACTGGACGTTCTGCAACAGCCCCAACGATTCCACACATAGTGTCTCCATTAATTTTTTAATTCTAGCAACTTACGTTTTAGTTGCTATTCCATAATTTCTGCGCAAATTAGTTTTACACCACACGCCTCTATGGCTGCACGTTTATTACTTGCTAAGCCACTGTCGGTTATTAATGTGGTTACTGTTTGCCACGGTAATTCTAAATTTGGTATTTTTCGGCCAATCTTTTCTGACTCAACCAGCACAATAACTTCGCGCGCCGCTTTAGCCATCACTTGGCTTAATCCAACAAGTTCATTAAACGTGGTTGTTCCACGCGCTACATCAATGCCATCAGCACCAATAAATAGCTGATCAAAATCATATGAGCATAGAACATTTTCAGCTACTTGCCCTTGAAACGATTCAGAATGCGGATCCCACGTTCCACCTGTCATCAAAAGGGTTGGTTCGTTTTCAAGTGAGAGTAAACGACTCGCCACTTTAATCGCATTAGTCATTACAACTAATCCGCGTTTATTTGCAAGTTCTGGGATCATGGCGGCCGTAGTACGCCCGCTATCAATAATAATGCGGTTATGATCTTTTATAAGCGTCGCTGCAGCTTTTGCTATTGCGACTTTGCGCTTAGAATCAATCTCATCGCTAACAATCTCTTTAGGCAGAGCAATAGCACCGCCGTAACGGCGCAGCAATAAGCCACTTTTTTCAAGCGCGGTTAAGTCTTTTCGAATAGTTACTTCTGATGTTTGAAACTGTTCAGCTAAAATATCGACAGCCACTTCACCTAATTCATTAACTTGAGTGAGGATCAGATGGCGGCGTTGCTGAGTGTTACGTTTGGTCATAAGTGATTACAATTAAGTTTCGTTTCGAAAGTTAGTGAATTTTAAACGAAACATAATAAATGGCAAGTGAATGCGTAAAAAAAGCACAGTTTTATTCAAATTATCATCATGCTTAAAGTAGGTTAAGCTAGACACCATTATTTAAGTTAAACAAAATTGATATGCAGTCATTTAATAGTATTAGTAAAGAGAATCTAGCGCAGCGTAAAGCTGTGCACGAAATTTGCCGCTTATTTAATAAAAGCCCCAGTAAAGGTAATTTAAAGCGAATAAAAGAATTATGCTCACACTGTGGTGATGGAGTAATTATTGAAGCGGGCTTTCATTGTGACTATGGCTCGCAAATGCATATAGGTGATCGGACTTTTATAAACATTAACTGCACTGTGTTGGATGCGCCAATAAATGAAGGAGCCATAAGCATTGGCGACGATTGTTTAATCGGCCCAAACGTTCAACTATTGGCCGTATCTCATGCGGTTAACCCCACAGAGCGACTCAATAAAGAAAACTTTGCAGCACCGATTACTATTGGTAATAACGTGTGGATTGGCGCGGGAGTTATTGTGTTAGCTGGCGTTACCATTGGCGAAAACGCTGTTGTGGGCGCAGGGTCGGTAGTAACCAAAGACGTGGCTGCGAACACTGTTGTTGCTGGTAACCCCGCGATAAAGCTCAAGGATATTTAACACGCTAAAGCCCGCCCTAAAGGTCGTCGTTTACGGCGATATTTAATTTATATTGAGCTAGCCTTTAATTCCTAATTCAACCCTTAATTGTTCAATATCTTTATGCTGCTCAAAATACTGTACAACAGCTTGAATCTGTTGTTGCTTTATACCTTCAAAATTATCGGTTAGATAATCGTTAATCTCTCTAAAGGCCCATTTTAATTCCATTTCCGTTGGGATTTTGGTTAAGGCAGTAAACACCTCTTCAATCGATTTATCGTCAAGTAGAAAGCGGATAAACTGCATTACGGCTAAGAGCTGTGGGTTCTCTGAGTATTTTTCTGCCTCTGCAACACGAATAAGGACTTGCTCTGGCGTTTCATAAAGTAATGCTTGTTCTGCAATATTGGCTTTTGAATTAGCTATGATTTTTTTAATCTCACTGTTTTCTGAGTTATGAAATGCTTCAAGTAACATTGAATGCGATTTTAGAGCTGTGAGGAAGTCTTTGTTCAGACCATATACAGCACTCTGGCTACACATCGCTTCAGCCACCTGAATTTGAACCTCTTCATTC
>NZ_PNDI01000073.1:0-16566 GCF_005887465.1 Pseudoalteromonas sp. S1610
TATTGTTAAAGAACGTTGCGACGTTGTCGCTAGGGATGCGTATAATACATCCTTTATTTTTCGAGTCAACACTTAATTTTAAACTTTCTTACGATGATTTAAACTCAAGTTTTATTTAACTCTCTGAGTAGCTCGTGCCTCGCTATGCGTTGGCGTTCCCCGTCTCAGTGGGGTCGCATTATAGGGAGAACAGATTTTTACGCAAGTACTTTTTTAAAGAAAAACTAAAAAAACACACTGTTCGGTTAGTATCTGAGCGAAAGCAGGTGAAACTGGTAGTTTTATAATCAACATAGGCTTTGCTGGCACTAAAATAAGCGCTACTGTTACACTAATACTCTTAATATGTTTAATTTAAAGGTGCATATATGGCAATACGTTCTTATAAAGGAATCACTCCTGCGTTTAATGAATCTGTTTATGTAGACGAGTCGTCTGTATTAGTCGGTGATATCACTATAGGTGATGATAGCAGTGTATGGCCGTTAGTTGCTGCCCGCGGTGATGTTAACCATATTCGTATTGGTCAACGTACTAATATACAAGATGGCAGCGTTTTACACTTATCAAGAGCAACAAAGAATAATCCAGACGGCTACCCACTTATTATTGGTGATGATGTAACCGTTGGTCATAAGGTAATGCTACATGGCTGCGTATTAGGTAATCGCATACTTGTGGGTATGGGCGCCATTATCATGGATAATGTGATTGTAGAAGATGAGGTAATTATTGGTGGCGGTGCTTTAGTACCCCCTAATAAGCGTTTAGAGTCTGGTTTTTTATATGTAGGTAGCCCAGCAAAACAAGCTCGCCCATTAACAGAGCAAGAGCTGAGCTTTTTAAAAGTGTCTGCTGATAATTACGTGCAGCTTAAAGATGAATACTTAGCTGAAGACGCTAGTTAATTTAACTAACTAAACTCACTTCTATTTGACCTGCCGAGTTATAGCATTCATCTTCAATAAGCTGCTCGGCACGTTCTTCATAATCAAAACGGTATTGCTCAAAATAACGCGTTGCATGACTCTCATCGGCTAAATTTAAACTACTGACAGCAATCACACACTCAACTAGCATGCCATTTACTTGTGCAAAAAAAACTAATTGATGAGTTGGCTCTCTAAATTCGAGTCGATCTATAAACTGTATTGCTTGATTCATTTAAGCACTCCCTGCTTTAGTGCAGTAATAACAGGAACAATCTCAGGCATTTTATTTCGCCATACATAATAAGCTTGTGCGGCTTGCCCTACTAGCATACCACTGCCATCTAATAGCTTAGCTGCTTTATTGTGTTCGCTGACCCAATTCATGAATAGCGTATTATGCGTGGCGTAAAACATATCATAAGCCATTTCACATGTGCTTAAGTGCTTTTCGCTTAACGCAGGTAATTCGTTATTCATGCTGCTCGAGGTTGAGTTAATAACTAAATGGTAATCAGTAAAAGGAAGGTCGTCAAAACCATACCCCGAAACATTGCCATGCCCAGTGAAGAGTTTTGCCAATGTTTGGGCTTTGTGTACTGTGCGATTAACAATAACTATCTCTGCGGGATTTTGCTCTAGTAAAGGTAAGATAACTCCTCGAGCAGCGCCACCCGCACCAATGATCAACAGGCGTTTACCTGTTATCGTTATTTTATTGGTCAGTAAGTCGTTAACAAAACCAGTGCCATCAGTGTTATCACCGAGTAAACTGCCATCATCGCGCTTTTTAAGGGTGTTCACTGCGCCTGCCAGTTTAGCAACTGGGGTAAGTTCATCGGCTAAAGCAAAAGCCTGCTCTTTGAAAGGAACAGTGACATTGGCGCCTTTTCCCCCTTGCTCAAAAAAAGCAGCGACTGTTTTTTCAAATCCATCGATAGGTGCTAATATTGCGCGATAGTCGATTTGCTCTCCCAATGATTTTGCAAACTGCTGATGAATAATGGGAGATTTTGAATGTTTGATTGGATTTCCAAAAACCGCATATTTGTCCATTTTAAACAACCTCTTCGCAGTTTTAGTACTGCCTATTAACGATGATAAAATTATGATTAAAAGACTCTTTTCAAGATCAAAGCCGTCTACAACTACACAAGCACCTACGCCAGATAAAACCCCGTATGAAATCATTGGTGGAGAAGCCCCCACGCGTGCAATTGCTAATAGATTCTACGATATAATGGCCAGCGATGAATACGCTAAACCGTTATATGATATGCATCCTCAACCATTAGACAGAATTCGCCAAGTATTTTTTGAGTTTTTATCCGGTTGGCTTGGTGGGCCTGGCCTATTTGTAGAAAAACACGGCCACCCGATGCTGCGTAAACGCCATATGCCGTTCCCTATTGATCAAGACCTACGCGATCAGTGGATGTATTGCATGAATAAAACCTTAGATATAGAAATTGATAACCCCGTGTTACGCGAGGGCTTACGTCAGTCACTGGCTCAGCTTGCAAGCCATATGATTAACCAGCATTAACCTACCTCATTCTTTAATTGGGGATTATTTGCGCTAAGTCAAAATCCGCTTTTCTAAAATATAGATAATACCCTATCAAATAATTAGAAAAGCGTGGCGCGTGTGAAATCAATCCAACATAAAATTTATGCTTTATTAGCTCTAACTGGCGTTATTGTATTAATAGCCAGTATTTTTAGTAGTGCTAGCCAGCAGCGCACGCTCGCCCAGGATACGGTGGCAGAAAACATTAAGCTGCTTGCCGATAACTATTTTGATTCAATAAACACCATGATGCTAACCGGTACTATGGCTAATCGAGAATTATTGAGCCAAAAGCTACGCAAACACCCTAATATAGAAGATGCTCATATTATTCGCTCCGATATAGTTAATAATCTGTATGGTGCCGGAAATAAAAACCAAACAGCAAGTAATAACAACGAACGCGAAGCACTAAAGGGTAAAGAAAGCTTATTTATAGAGCAAAACACCGATAGCCGCAGTATGACCTACCTACGCCCTATGTATGCTAGCTCTGATTATAAAGGTACTAACTGTTTAGGCTGCCACCAAGCGCAAGAAGGCGATGTACTAGGCGTGGTAAAAATTAGTTATTCCTTAGCTGATATTGATAATGAGGTAACTTACAACACCTTAGTAACCACCAGCCTACTTTCTACTATTTTTATTATTGCCTTTGTGCTGCTAGGTATAGTGTTTAGAAAAATATTTATAGTGCGCCTTAAAAAGCTCGGCCATGCAATGCACTTAGCCACTACCAATAAAGATTTAACCTTACGCATTAAAGATAACGCCGAAGATGAACTCGGCTGGCTTGCCACCAGCTTTAACCAAATGATTGCTACGTTTAAAGATAATATTGCTCAGGTATCTCACTCTTCAAAAGTACTTATTCATTCAGCAGAGAAAATTTATACCTCGGCCGATACCACTGAGCGCGCTATTTTAGAACAAAAGAAAAGTACCGATTCGGTGGCCGCAGCAATTAATGAACTAGAATGCTCATCCAATGAAGTAAGAAACACCACTCATTTTGCTCAAGAAAAATCTGAGAACAGTAATAAACTAGCACAACAAAGCATGCAGGTTGCTGAGCAAACCGAACTCAGTATCAATCAGTTAGCAGAAGATGTACGCCAAGCGGCAGATCAAGTGAGACAACTACAAGAGCAAACGCTTGAAGTGGGAAAAGTACTTGAGGTGATCAGCAGTATCGCCGAGCAAACAAATTTATTAGCGCTTAATGCTGCCATTGAAGCTGCCCGTGCTGGTGAAGCTGGCCGAGGCTTTGCCGTTGTTGCTGATGAAGTACGTACTTTAGCAACTCGAACTCATGCCTCTACTGATGAAATACGTCGCACAATTGATAAGCTGCAGTCAGAAGCCGCGCAAACCGTTAAAACCATGGGGGAGTCCTGTGCAGAGGCAGACGAAAGAGCGCAACAAGTACAGCAAGTTGCACAAGCTTTAAAAGATATTTCAGGGCAAATGAATGAAATAAATGAGCTCAATATACAAATAGCCGATGCAACAGAGCAACAAAACCAAGCTGCTGAAGAAATAAATATAAGTGTTGTTGGTATTAGCGATAACGCCGAGCAATCATTAGTGGATGCCGATGAAAATCAAAAAGTCAGTGAAGAGTTACTCAATTTAGCTCGTTCGTTAGATGAGCAGGTACGCAGTTTTAAACTTAAACAATAATTTTAAAAGCCAGTCAATAAGTAGCTTATTAACTGGCATATCATTCTTAGCCCAGTGCTAACCAATCTCGAGGCTTTAAGAAATCTTTATATAGTAATGCCTCTGCACTGTCTTCGGCTGGGGTATAGTTATACTCCCAACGGGCTAAAGGTGGCATCGACATTAAAATAGATTCCGTACGGCCACCGCTTTGTAAACCAAACAATGTGCCACGGTCCCAGACTAAATTAAACTCAACATAACGACCACGGCGGTATAATTGGAAGTCGCGCTGCTGCTCGGTGTACTCATCGTTTTTACGACGTTCAATAATAGGAACGTAAGCATCTAAAAAGCCATTACCCACCGATTGCATAAATGCAAAGCTTTGCTCAAAACCTAACTCATTTAAATCGTCAAAAAATAAGCCGCCTACGCCGCGGGTTTCATCACGATGTTTTAAATAAAAGTATTCGTCACACCATTTTTTATATTTTGGATAAACATCATCGCCAAATGGCTGACACACATCGTGCGCAACTTGGTGCCAATGCACTACATCTTCAAGTACAGGGTAAAACGGGGTTAAATCAAAACCACCACCAAACCACCAAATCGGTTCTTCACCTTCTTTTTCGGCAATAAAAAAACGTACATTGGCATGGCTTGTTGGTATATGTGGGTTTTTAGGGTGAATCACTAACGATACACCACACGCATGAAAACTACGTCCTGCAAGCTCAGGTCTATGTGCAGTGGCAGAGCCCGGCATAGAGGCACCAAATACATGAGAGTAATTAACTCCCCCTTGCTCAATCACATTACCATTGGTGATAACGCGAGTACGACCACCGCCGCCCTCTTCTCGCTGCCAGCTGTCTTCAACAAATTGTGCTTTCCCATCTGCTGCTTCTAAGCCTTGGCAAATGGTATCTTGCAAAGCCATAAAGTAGGCTTTTACTTGTTTTAATAATTCGCTTTGCATAGTTAACCTCTGAATATATTGCCTGTCGTGGCATCTTTAATGGTGCTTGGTTGTGTGTTACCACCTAATGGTTCATCAACATAAAAACTAACCTGATCTGCAAACTGCTGCTGCGCCTCAACAATACTTGTTACCGTTGCTTGACCAGTTAAATTTGCACTTGTTGATACCAATGGTTTACCAAATTCTTGGCATAAACGTTTAACTGTAGGATGGTTAGTTACTCTCACTGCAATAGTATCAAATTGCCCTGTTAACCACTTCGGCGTGGTTTTAGCAGCAGGCATGACCCAAGTAATAGCACCAGGCCAACTTGAAAAAATATCAGCGCGTTTGTCCATGGGCAACTTAGCGTCATCCACGTACTTTAATAATTGCCCGTAATTGTCAGCAATTAAAATAAGCCCTTTTTCAACTGGGCGTTGTTTAATATCAAGTAAACGTTCCACCGCCTGTTGATTGTCAGGATCGCAACCTAAGCCATAAACAGCTTCAGTTGGGTATAAAATAACATCGCCGTTTTCTAAGCTTGTTATTGCAGCAGATAAAGAAGAAAGGTCAGACAAAATTGTCTCCAGAGATATTTATGTTATTCAGTGGCAGCAAACTTATGCATACAGCTTTTTTGTGGGCATTGTAACACAACACCACTCGCGGCTTTTTTCTCAGTAACAACTGGCCAGTTACATACAGGACACGCTTGAGCTACAGGTTTATGATTAAGCGTATATTTACAGCTTGGGTAACAGTCGCAGGAATAGAATACTTTACCAAACTTATTACTGCGTGAAACTAAATGCCCTTTTTTACATTTAGGGCAACCAACCACAGGCTCTTCACTTGGGGTGTCGTCATGCTCACTGGCAATATAATGACATTCAGGATAACCCGTACAACCAATAAACATACCGTAGCGACCATTTTTCACCACCAGCGGCTTGCTGCACTCTGGACACTCGCTGTCCTCAAGTACTTTTATTTCATTGCTATCATGATGGGCAAGCGGACGAATAAAATCGCACTTCGGGTAACTAGCGCAGCCTAAAAAAGGCCCCGACTTACTATTACGAATCACAAGTTCTGAACCACATTGCGGGCATATCTCATATTCTTTTTCTAGGGCGTGTTTATTGGCCGAGAAAAGTGAATGATCGATTTTACTCATGTAAATCCTAGTGGTTGGTGAATTTTCGCCTAATATACCCAAAACCCTTAAAGATACAAGCTATGGCAGTCGGTTTGTTAACGCTGAAAATAATAAAACACGCAATAATGGTTAATGTAACACTTCGCTAGGCTCATCAAAAATAAGATCTTCCATTTGCTCATACGCCTGCTGAGAATCAGGGGCATTAAATAACACCATCAAAATTAACCATTTTAAATCTTCTAAAGTAATGGCTGAATTATCAAGCGCCGCCAAACGATCCATCACCATTTCACGAGTGGTGCTATTAATAACGCCGGTTTGTTCAACAAACATTAAAAAGCCACGGCATTCAGTATCAAGAACTCGACACTCGCTATCGGTAAAGATTCGCACTGCATGCTGCTCAGTGGCTAATAAATAAGGCGACTCATTACTATATTGTAATGCGGCAAGTTGATCTAACCAGTCAATAGCTTTGTTTATTTCCGGCTTGTTAAACCCAGCGCGCAGTAGCTCATCAGTAAGCTTACTTTGCTCAACAAAAACATCGCTTTCGCTGTGAACATAGTTTTCAAATAAATACATAAGAATATCAAACATATTATCCTCCAGCGCTTAATTTAATATAGCCGTCTAATACTCGCTCAATTTGATCGTCTAACTCCAAATCAAGCAATCGCGCTTGTACTTTATCAATTGGCCACTGCACTCGACGCATAATATCGTCCACACTGGTCACCTCAAACCCAATACTATTAAGTACCTCGCAATCTGAGGTTACAGCATCAGTTAACTCTTTATAGTTTAGACCAGAAGGGTATGAAAAGTTCATCTCATCAAGGATATCTGCGACGTTCTCAACCAGCTTAGCACCTTGCTTAATTAAAAAGTGGCTAGCTTGTGCAAGCGGATTTTTAATTGAACCGGGTACCGCAAAAACTTCTTTATTTTGTTCAAGCGCGTAACGTACCGTAATTAATGAGCCGCTTTTAATTTCGGCTTCAACAATTAAAACGCCTAAAGAGAGCCCTGAAATAATACGATTGCGCCGTGGAAAGTTGTGCGCATTGGCAGCCGTACCAGGCAAAAACTCACTAACCAATAAGCCTGTTGCTAATACTTGCTCTGTGAGTAACTTATGGCGTTTGGGATAGTAAATATCAACGCCTGTCCCTAGCACTGCAATGGTTTTACCATTTCCTGCCAATGCCCCTTTATGGGCAGCGCCGTCAATGCCACGCGCCATACCAGAGGTTACTGTTATGCCAGCAAGCGTTAGTTGATGCGCAAACTCAGCAGCAATTTCAAGCCCCGTAGTCGTTGCGTTTCGGCTGCCAACAATGGCTATTTGCGGCGAAGCCAGCAAGCTGATATCTCCTTTACAAAAAAGTAATAATGGCGCACTAGCTATTTGTTTGAGATATTCTGGGTAGGTGGTATCAAAAATACTAATAACAATAATGTTTTGTTGGCTGATCAACTGCTCATAATGTGTAACTTGCTGCCAGTTCGTGTTAAGTAAATTGCTAGCTTGGTGAGCCGTTAAACCCAACGTAACCAACTCACTTTGCGATAAAGAAAACAGCGATGCTAAGCTGTATTGTTTAGACAGGGCTAAGAGCGTTTTAATCCCTAACCCCTTGCATAAGTAAAAGGCAAGCCAATGATTTAACTTGCCACACGATTGCTCCATGTTCCCTCCTAGAACACCGACTCGCTACTTAATGAATAACTGCTAAATCTCCAATGCGAATTGGGTACTGATTTTTAGTGATGAGTGCATAACTAACTTTGTCATACACTTTAAAAATAATCATTTCACCAACTTTTTCTGCTGGCATTTTCCACGTAATGCTATCTTCATCGCTCTCTGAGCCAAACAACTCGCTAGTAGCGGATACTAGTTTTTCTAAACGACTTGAGTCTTCTGTATAACGCGGACCTCGAGCGCCATCAATTACTTTAGGTGATTGACGTTCAATATCAATTACATGACCTACTTCAACTTGTTGTTCAGAGCCTAAGTTTAGCACCACCACATCCATCGTGCTAAATTCTCTCACTTCGCGGGGAGAGGCAATTACATGACCCTGCAACGGCTGGGTAGGACGATGCATATTAAAATACACCGGCAGCATCTGTCCTTCCATGGCGGGTAATAAAAAATCACCTTGCTTGATTTCGCGCTTAACTGATTCAACTCTGACTGAGGCAGGTTCACCATTAGCCGCATCACCAGCTCTAAAAGCCCGAGCCATACCCACATAAGATGCTCTACTCGCTAGCTTTTCACCTGTTTTAGGATCGGTGTAAGGCGCCCCTTCATGGTAAATAGCATAAGCCTGATTGCGCTTTAAGTTACCTTTAACATATAAAATATGATCGATTGTTTGGGTTTTGGTATTTTCGTTTGCACCCAAAATGTAGGGTTTTTCTTTTATCGTATCGCTGTTTATCGCTTGTTCAAACGACAAATACGGTTTAATCAACTCAAGCGGTAACGTGGTGATAGCATCTTTCCCTTTAGGTGTAATACGCCCCATAGGTGATAGCTTTCTATACGCTTTATTAATCACTAAACGCGGATTACCGTCTGCATCGTAAATTAATGCTAACGCATCGCCCGGGTAAATAAGATGAGGGTTGTCTATTTGCGGGTTCATTTGCCATAACTCAGGCCAAAGCCACGGCTCGTTTAAATATATCGCTGAGATATCCCAAAGCGTGTCACCTTTTTTTACAACGTATTGTTTAGGAGCGTCTTTTTTTATAGTTAGTACATCTGCTAGAACAGGAAAAGCAGCACCTAATGCAAGTATTATTGCAATGAATGGAGATTTCATTGAGCTTCCTCATAGTGTTTTTTCATTATTATTAATCAAAACCTGTTAAAGGGGAACGTGAATGGCTAAAATAAGAACATACGATACCCTAAATTTAAGCATAAGTGTAAAAGGTAACTATGGCTAGGTTAGAAGTTTTAAGATTTCCAGATGAACGTTTACGTACAATCGCAAAAGAAGTAACTGTTGTTGACGACCAAGTACGTGAAATCGTCAAAGATATGCTAGAAACTATGTACGATGAAAATGGTATTGGACTTGCTGCTACGCAAGTTGATATTCATCAACGTATTGTGGTGATCGATGTATCAGAAGAGCGCGATGAACCGCTAGTACTTATCAATCCACAAATTATCAAAAAAGATGGCTCTACCGTGAGCGAAGAAGGCTGTTTATCAGTTCCTCACTCGTACGCAAAAGTTGATCGCGCAGAAACCGTCACCGTGGCTGCACTCAACGAAGAAGGTAAAGAGTTTATTCTTGATGCCGACGAATTATTAGCGATTTGTATTCAGCATGAGCTTGATCACCTTCAAGGTAAATTATTTATTGATTATTTATCTCCATTAAAGCGCCAACGCATCCGTAAAAAGCTTGAAAAAGAAGCGAAGTTTGCAGTGCAATAATAAGCACCTTAGTAAATAATTAGGAAACTCAGTGACACAACCATTACGCATTATATTTGCCGGTACGCCGGACTTTGCTGCACGCCATCTGCAAGCACTCATCAATAGTGAACATCAAATTGTGGGCGTTTACAGTCAACCAGATCGTCCAGCGGGTCGCGGAAAAAAACTAAAAGCCAGTGAAGTAAAAGCGCTTGCACTAGAACATGACCTCCCTGTTTTTCAGCCGCAATCTCTCAAAACAGATGAAGCACTTGAGGAATTAAATAGCCTCAATGCCGATATTATGATTGTGGTTGCCTACGGTTTAATCTTACCTAAAGCCATTTTAGATGCCCCGCGTTTAGGGTGTTTAAATGTGCATGGTTCTATTTTACCTCGCTGGCGTGGTGCCGCACCTATTCAACGAGCTATTTGGGCAGGCGATCAGCAAACTGGTGTAACGATAATGCAAATGGATGAAGGGCTAGATACCGGCGATATGCTGCATATTAGCCGCTGCCCTATTGATAATACTGAAACCAGTGCCAGCTTATACACTAAGCTTGCTGAACTCGGGCCTGATGCATTAATCGATACCATAAATCGTTTAGCCAACGGGGAAATAACGCCTGAACCACAAAACGATACCGATGCCAATTACGCTAAAAAACTCTCAAAAGACGAAGCCAACATTGATTGGTCTATGGATGCCGAGCAAATCGAGCGAAACATTCGTGCCTTTAACCCATGGCCAGTATGCTTTACCCAAATGAGTGGTAATACGGTAAAAATATACCAAGCAAATGTGGTTGAACAATCAGGCGCAGCTGGCACTGTCTTAGCAAGTGATAAAAACGGTATCGTTGTGGCTTGTGGTAAACACGCTTTATCTATTGGCGAATTACAGCCACAAGGCAAAAAGCCAATGGCAATTAATGATTTTTTAAACGGTCGTAGCGATTGGGTCACACCCGGCACTGTATTAGGCGAAAATAATGAGTAATGTAAGCAATGTCAGAGCGCTAGCCGCTGAAACTTTATATAACGTGGTTGATAAAGGCGCATCGCTTAATCAAGAACTTCCTTTCGCTAGCCAAGGCCTATCACCTAAAGATAAAGCCTTACTGCAGCAAATTTGCTACGGAGTATTACGTTACTTACCTAGCCTAGAAAATTATTGCCAGCATCTAGTCGAGCAACCGCTTAAAGGCAAACGTCGTATTTTCCAGTTTTTATTGTATGTGGGCATTTACCAACTACAACACATGCGTGTACCGCCGCATGCAGCAATTAGCGAAACGGTTAATGCGTTACAACAATTGCGCGCTCTTGGCTTAAAAGGGCTTATTAACGCCATTTTACGAAGCTTTCAACGTCAGCAAGTTGAGCTTGAAGAAAAAGCCAAACAAATTCCGGTATGTTTATACAACCATCCAAACTGGTTTATAAAGCAAGTAAAAGAAGCCTATCCAGATCACTGGGAAGACATTCTAGAAGCAAACCAACAGCAAGCGCCAATGTGGCTGCGAGTGAATCAATCGCAGTTTAGCACCCAAGAATATAGCGAAATGCTAACCGCTAACGATATTGAACACACTCTAAACCCTGATTTTATTGATGGCATTAAACTAAGCAAACCACGCGATGTGTTTTCACTTCCTGAGTTTGATACCGGTGCTTGTTCAGTACAAGATGCGGCAGCGCAGCTTGCAGCTCGCTACCTAGACCCACAAAATGGTGATGCAATACTTGATGCCTGTGCAGCGCCTGGTGGTAAAACCTGCCATATTTTAGAGCTTGCCGATGCAGATGTGCTCGCGCTTGATAGCGATGCCACACGATTAGAACGTGTTAAACAAAACTTAGAACGAATTGGTTTGGGCGCCGACTTACAATGTGGTGATGCATCGCAACCTCACACTTGGTGGGATGAAGATCAGTTTGATCGTATTTTGTTAGATGTACCCTGCTCTGCAACGGGCGTAATTCGTCGTCATCCAGATATAAAATGGCTACGTCGCGCATCCGACATTAACGACTTATCGACCCTACAAGGCGATATACTCGATAGCATTTGGCCATTGTTAAAACCAGGCGGCACATTAGTGTATGCAACTTGCTCGGTACTTCCTCAAGAAAACCAACAACAAGTTGCTAAGTTTTTAGCTAATAACGACGATGTGGAGCATATTCCTCTGCACAGCGAAGACACAAAAACCACACCAGGCTTACAGCTGTTACCAGGTGAAAGTGACGGTTTTTACTACGCTAAATTAGTTAAAAAAGCCTAGTATTGCCACGCAACACATTTAACTACCTCGCTTTTGAGGTAGTTATTATTTGATGTAATTAGTATTAATAATACGGGTACATAATGAAAATAATCATACTCGGTGCTGGGCAAGTTGGCGGCACACTCGCAGAAAACTTAGTGGGTGAACAAAACGAAATAACCGTAGTTGATATCGACGGTAACCGCTTGCGTGAACTGCAAGATAAATACGATTTACAAGGTGTTGCAGGCCACGGCGCCCACCCTGACGTGTTGAGTCGCGCAGGAGCTGAAGATGCCGATATGATTATCGCCGTAACCAGCTCAGATGAAGTAAACATGGTGGCATGCCAAGTTGCTTACAGTATTTTTAATACGCCAACCAAAATTGCCCGCATTCGCTCTGAGCAATATTTAAAATACCGCGAAAAACTCTTTCATAATGATGATTTACCTGTCGATCATTACATAGCCCCAGAAGCACTCGTTACTAAATATATTCGCCGTTTGATAGATTACCCTGGTGCATTACAGGTACTACAATTTGCCGACGGCATGCTCTCTTTAGTAGCTGTAAAAGCCTACTATGGCGGTTTATTGGTAGGCTATGCCCTATCTACACTTAAGCAACATATTCCTAATGTAGAAACCCGGGTAGCCGCTATTTACCGTCAAGGCAAGGCAATAAAACCGCAGGGTACTACCGTAATAGAAGCCGACGATGAAGTATTTTTTATTGCCGCCACCAAACATATTCGTGCGGTAATGAACGAGCTACAAAAACTGGAACGCTCGTACAAAAAAATTATGATAGCCGGTGGGGGTAACATTGGTGCTGGCCTTGCTCGCTCACTAGAAAGAAACCACAGCGTTAAATTATTAGAACGCAGTAAAGAGCGCGCAGAGCAACTCTCTGAAATGCTAGACAACACCGTGGTATTTTGTGGTGATGCGTCCGATCAAGAGCTGCTCTCAGAAGAACACATTGAACAAGTTGATGTTTTTATTGCCGTTACTAACGATGATGAAGTGAATATTATGTCGGCCATGCTCGCAAAACGCATGGGGGCACAAAAAACCATGGTGCTTATTCAACGAGGTGCTTACGTTGATTTAGTACAGGGCGGCGAAATAGATATTGCTATTTCACCACAACAAGCGACTATTTCTGCGTTACTTACGCACGTGCGCCGAGGCGACATTGTAAACGTGTATTCACTGCGTAAAGGGGCTGCAGAAGCCATAGAGGCAGTTGCCCATGGTGATGAAAACACATCTAAAGTAGTGGGTCGCGCGATTGCAGATATTAAATTGCCAGCAGGTACCACAATAGGTGCAATTGTACGTAATGACGATGTACTCATTGCCCACGACGACACGATAATTCTATCAGGCGATCATGTAATTATGTTCTTAATTGATAAAAAGCACATTAACGTGGTTGAAAAGTTATTCCAAGTTAGCGCAATCTTTTTATAAGTAATCCCTCCTTTTTATTCACAACGTGCTTGTAAGTAAAAAGGAGAACATTTAAATCTAAATGAAAATCATTATCAAAAGCATTTACTAATAAAGAAAAATCCATTAGTCTCTTCTTGCTCGATTATCAAGCAGCGACATCTACTGATGTGAAAAGTTAATTTCACGTTTTTAAATAAAAATGGATTTCAAATGATACACCTACTCTCAAAGAAAAATTCTCCCGTAACTCATTACACTCTGGTTGGTCTTTTACTTTCAGCAGTTTCAACTCAAACGCTCGCCCACACTAGCGAAGATATCGAAAGGTTAACCGTTATTGGAGAGCAAGCGAACGGCTATAAAGTTAATTCCATGAGCTCTGCAACAGGTCTTGAGCTATCACATTTGCAAACACCGCAATCAACGATAGCGATAACAAGCGATTTTATGGCAGACCAACAACTAAACACCGCAATTGAAGCTATAACCAGTGTCACAGGCATAAATGCTCGAGAAGCAGATAATGGCAAGTTTTCTATTTCAGCCCGAGGCATTGGTGTCACCAGCATACTTTATGATGGCATAGCAACCACCTATGACACCCGCTTTAATTATGGAGATAACCTAACCGATACCGCAATTTATGATCGTATCGAAATAGTTAGAGGAGCAACGGGGCTAATGCTGGGCGCAGGTAACCCTTCGGCAGCAATTAATTTGATACGTAAACGTCCAACTGCAAACACTCAAATAAATCTTACTGCTTCATTAGGCTCATGGGACAACTACCGTGCGATGGTGGATGTGTCGGGAAGCATAAATAATAGTGAAAGTATAAGAGGACGGGCTGTTGTTGCTTATCAAGATAGACACTCATATCAAGATCGCTTCTCGCAAACCAGTCAAACATTGTATGGCATTATTGAGGCAGATCTTTCTAACAGTACTTTATTGACTCTTGCGGTTGATAATCAATCGACAACCCCTAAAGGAACAATGTCAGGTGGTTTGCCTATTTTTTATAGTGATGGCTCCCGCACTGCTTATGACAGAGGTGCTTCAACGGCTCAAGATTGGGCCTCTTCTCGAACCGATGCACTTAATGCGTTTATTCGTCTAGAGCATTACTTTAACGCTAACTGGCAGCTAACCGCTAATTATGTCTATGGTGATAACGACCTAGACTATGATGTGTTTTGGGTAAAAGG
Source organism: Pseudoalteromonas sp. S1610 (assembly GCF_005887465.1). Taxonomy (GTDB): domain Bacteria; phylum Pseudomonadota; class Gammaproteobacteria; order Enterobacterales; family Alteromonadaceae; genus Pseudoalteromonas; species Pseudoalteromonas undina. The sequence goes on from NZ_PNDI01000073.1 coordinate 14,689, forward strand.
AGAGCCCGATCCTATAAACAACACTGGAATGAAACCCGGTTCTATAAACTATATTGATGCAAACAGAACGCAGGATACCTATGAGGTCGAACTCAATGGTCGGTTTAATTGGCTGGGCCAAAGTCACCAACTGCTATTTGGTTATAATACCCAAGAGCAACAGTTTTCGACCCCTTATTATGCTAGTCAACAAAGTGACTATATTATCGGCGATTTCACTGACTCTAGTTATAGCATTGCAAAACCAAACTGGCAGTCAGAAGCGGCTTACGGCTCTTATGGCACAACTAAACAAGATGCACTTTATGTTGCTGCACAACTAAATATAACCGATGCCTTGTCTTTAATTGTTGGAAGCCGGTTAAATCAATGGCAAACCAATCAAGATAATTTTGGTCGCATGCATGATTATAAAATAAGTGATGAACTAACTAATTATTTTGGAGCAACTTATGAACTCACACAGAGTTGGGCTTTGTATGCTAATTACACTGATATTTTTACACCACAAAGTCGAGTTGATAAAAATGGAAATTATTTAAGCCCTATTGAAGGTAAGAATTATGAACTTGGCATAAAAGCTTCTGTACTTGATGAACGTTTAGACATATCCCTTTCTGGATTTAAAATTTATCAAGATAATGTAGGCGAGTACACGGGAGATACCATTGCAGAAACACTTCAGGCCATCTACAAGCCCATTGACGGCACATTAACTCAGGGCTACGAGCTAGAAATCAACGGAAAATTAACCGACAACTGGAACGCTTATTTTGGCTATACCCATAGTAAAGGCGAAAAACCGGATAATACGGTATTAAATACCACCAACCCAAAAGATCAATTTAAACTTTTTACTAGCTATCAACTCTCAGGTGAATTAGACAATCTAAAAGTAGGTGGTGGCTATCGCTGGCAAAGCAATAGCTATGATGAAGTTAACAACCCTGTTTATGGTGCTGTTGAGGTAAACCAGCCTAGTTATGGTATTGCCAGCCTAATGGCGAATTATCAAATGAATGAGCAATTATCTGTAAGCCTAAATATCGATAACTTATTTGATAAGCATTATTACAGTCAAATTGGGTTCTATAACCAATATCGTTATGGCAAGCCAAGAAGCTTCTCTCTCCAACTTAAATATAGTCTCTAACAAGCACAAAAAAGCCGCTGACTATTAAGCGGCTTTAGTGGAGTATGATGGGGTAATACTTATTGTACTCTTGCAAACTCTTCTTTAGAAAGTTCACCATTTCCGTCAGTATCTAAGTCATCAAAAATATTCATGAGTTGTTTATTAGACGCAGCTTCCTGCTGACTAATTACACCGTCGCCATTGCTATCAAATGAGGCAAAGTCTACTGCTGCGTATGCCGCTGATGATGACGCTAATACTAAAATCGCAAGTGTTGTGTTTAATGCTTTCATAATAAGTCTCCTTAAAGAGGGAAATCCTTTTCTGAGATCCCTGTGTAATGAAAAAAGTTAAAAATTAAAAGTTTGCAAACTCAGCTTTAGAAAGCTCACCATTACCGTCAGTATCAAGCTCAGTAAATGCGGCCGTTAAATCAGCATTTACAGCAGCTTCGCTTTGACTAATAACCCCATTACCGTCGGCATCAATTGTGTCAAAGTCGCTAGCGGCAAAGGCTGCTGATGAAGAAGCTAGAGCGATAAGTGCGAATGTTTTGTGTAATGTTTTCATAATTTAATCCTTCAAAATGTAATGCTTTGTGCTATTGGAAATGTCAGGCTATAACCGTCCTTGTCATTCTTTTTCATAGGCTCCCTTGCCTACTTAGGTTGTCTTTGGCAACTCAGAATATGCCTAGCCTTAGCTTATGCTTTAGAAAATTCTGCTTTTGATAGCTCACCGTT
>NZ_PNDI01000074.1:0-3616 GCF_005887465.1 Pseudoalteromonas sp. S1610
TAGGTCTGCTTTTTTTATGCGCGCTATTTTTTAAATTATATAACCCGTGAGAAGCGAGTGGCATTTATTTGTTTTTGTAAGTGCGCATCAAAGCACATACAAATAATACGAATAAATAAATTCCCTTTTGGTGTTACGCTAATTAGGTTGTTTTCTATTGTTACCATTTCATCGGCAATTAATGGTGCGAGTGCCTCTAAGGCATCTTTAAAGTAGTCATTAAAGCTGATTTTATGTCTGTTCGCGAATACGCTCATATCAAGCTCAAACTGGCAAATAAGTTGTTTAATTGCATCCGCTCGAATAAGGTCATCTTGGGTTAAATGCATGCCTTTATTAATGGCACTGCCTGCTTGCTCATCGATTGTTTGGTAATAGTGTTTTAGCTCTTTCTTATTTTGTAGTATGGCTGTGCCTATTTGCGATATTGACGAGACCCCTAAGCCTAGTAAATCACATTCTCCATGGGTAGTGTAACCTTGAAAGTTACGATGAAGTTGGCCGCTATTTTGAGCAATAGCCAATTCATTATCAACTTTTGCAAAGTGATCCATACCTATAAATTGATAGCCCGCCTGTGTCATTTGCTCTAGGGTATTTTTGAACATAGTGAGCTTATTATGGGCACTGGGTAAATCAGCATCTTTTATTTTACGTTGAGCGGCAAAACGATCAGGTAAATGAGCGTAGTTAAATACTGAAACACGGTCGGGGTCTAAAGCAATCAGTTGCTCAATAGTTTGCTTAAAACTCTCAGGTGTTTGTAGAGGCAGGCCATAAATCATATCTGCATTAATTGATTTAAAGCCTAATTGTTTTGCTTGGGTAATTAACTGCTTTACCTCATCAACATGTTGAGGGCGGTTAACAGCTAGCTGAACTTGATCATTAAAGTCTTGAATACCAAATGACACACGATTAAATCCCATCTCGCTTAAGTCAATCAGCATATTGTCAGCCAGTGAGCGAGGGTCTATTTCTATACCGCGCTCACAGGTATCGCTAAAGTTAAAGTGTTGCTCTAGTAGCTTTACTAAGCGAGTCATTTGGGCTGCGGTCAAAAAGGTTGGAGTACCGCCTCCTAAATGTAATTGCTCAACCCGATAGTCTTGAAATAGCGGCGCTTGTGCCACGATTTCTTTAGCTAAAAAATCTAGGTAGGTATCAGCTTTAGATTGATGGCGAGTAATGACTTTATTACAGCCACAGTAATAGCAAAGCTGGCTACAAAAAGGAATGTGAATATATAAAGACAAAGCACGGGTTTGCGATGATTCAATAGCGCTAATCAAATCTTGTTGCTGATAGCCGTCGGCTAACGAAAGTGCAGTCGGGTAAGACGTGTAACGCGGGCCCGATACATTGTATTTGTTTATTAAAGTTTGATCCCATTGAGGAAGTTTAATCATCACACGCACCTTATCTTTTAAGTTGCTGCGTATTGTAAAAAAGGAAAGGGGAAGGGGGTTTGATCTACAACAAAAAAAGGTGCCGTAGCACCTTTTTAGTATGTAACGTGGCTGCGTTACATTATGGCGTCTTTTAAATACTGAAATAGCTCTTTGTAGCCTCTCGCAGGCTTTTCTGCTTTTACTTCTTTGGCCGCATTACGCACCAGTTGGCGCATTTTTTGGCGCTCAAGAGCTGGGTATTGTTCAATTGTTTCGTTGATTAAGTCATCGCCTTGCTCAATTAAATCACTGCGCAGCTGCTCAATCTTTTTGATCATAACCTCTGCTTGGTTATTTTTATTAAGCATTACATCAATGATCGCTTTAATTTCTTCAATGTTTTCTACTGTACGAAGGGTTTTTGCTATGTAATTTAAGTGGCGGCGGTATGCATCACTTTTATTACTAATTTTATCGGCAACAACCATTGCTTCTTTTAAGTCATCATTAAGCGGTAAGCGTTCGCGCTGCTTTTTACCCATTTTGGCAATTTCAGACCCTAACTGATGAAACTCTTGCGCTTCGCGCTTAAGTTCACTTTTTGATACATATATAATTTCTTCTTCAATTTCAGCAGGCTTGCCTTTTTTCTTCGCCATGGGGTGCTCTTAAGTAAAAATAACTTTGTCTATTATACGCGATTCTTTTAGTGATTAATATTAGCTGATGTGGTGCAGTGAGTGTGTTAGCATTTAAATATAAAAAATGTGTGCAACATGGCCTTCAGGGCTCAGGACAGAATTTATGAAAAGCCAACACCAAGATCCAATATATTCGCAAATTTCTCAAGTAAAAGATGCCGTTTCTGAAGTACTCGAACATGCTAAAAAGTTAGGCGCTACTGCTGCAGAAGCTGCTATGTCGAGCACATCAGGGCTGTCGGTAAGTACGCGCATGGGCGAGGTAGAAACCATCGAGTTTAATCAAGACGGTGGTTTAGGTATTAGCGTGTATGTTGGTAATAACAAAGGCTCCGCCTCTACGGCTGACTTAAATCCAAAAACATTGCGATCTGTGGTCGAAAAAGCCATAGATATTGCTAAATTCACCTCAGATGATCCGTGTAATGGTATTGCTGATAAAGAATTACTTGAGTTTTCGCCTAAAGATTTAGATTTATTTCATCCTTGGGATGTAAGTCCTGAGCAAGGGATTGATTTATGTCATGCTGCTGAGCAAGCCGCATTAAATGCGGATGAGCGAATTGTGAATTCTGATGGTGCTAGCTTTTCTTCACACCAAGGGCTGCGAGTGTATGGCAATAGTCATGGTTTAATTGCAGGCTACCCAAGAACACGCCATAGCATAAGCACTATGGTAATAGGCAAAGAGGGCGAGCATATGCAGCGCGACTCAGCCTACACAATTTCCCGCGATCAAGCAGGGCTAAAAGATGCTGCAAGTGTTGGGCTTGAAGCCGCTGCAGAAACCCTAGCTAAACTAAACAGTCAAAAACTAGGTACCATGAAAGTGCCGGTTATTTTTAGAGCCGATATTGCTAACTCATTGTTTGGCCATTTAGTGTCAGCGATAGGCGGTGGCGCACTGTATCGTAAATCCAGTTTTTTACTGGATAGCTTAGGTACACAAGTGTTCAGCAAAACCGTTAATATTTCAGAGCGCCCACACTTATTAAAAGGGTTAGCATCATCACCTTTTGATAGCGAAGGGGTTAAAACTCTAGACAGAGAAATAATACACGGTGGTGAATTGCAAACATATTTATTAGCGAGCTACGCAGCGCGTAAAATGAATATGACGCCAACAGGCCATGCCGGTGGTATTCATAACTGGTTGGTTGAGCAAACCCATCAGGACTTAGCTACACTATTGAAAACCATGGGCACGGGTTTGTTAGTCACTGAACTTATGGGGCAGGGTGTAAATACCGTGACTGGTGACTACTCTCGTGGTGCAGCTGGTTTTTGGGTTGAAAATGGTGAAATACAGTACCCAGTAAGTGAAATAACTATTGCTGGTAACTTAAGAGATATGTTTAAAGGTATTTCAGCTATTGGTGGCGATATAGAGCGACGTGGTGGTATTCAAACGGGCTCAGTGCTGATTGAGCAAATGCAAATTGCGGGTGCTTAATACCCATCCACAATAATACTTAATTCAGCGAATTGGTATACACCCACTTTGTTTGCTTAAATTAAGCTTAA
>NZ_PNDI01000075.1:0-6936 GCF_005887465.1 Pseudoalteromonas sp. S1610
CGAACCTCGAACCTCGAACCTAACACCTGTCTCCTCATTTCCCAATCTCAACTTTTACATCATCACCCAGCACTTCCCTATATTTTGTAGCGAGTGCATTTTTAGCGTCATCATCGCCATGGACTATTTTTATATAGCGGGGTTTTTTGCGCATACCGGTTACAAATTTGATGAGACCTGCTTGATCTGCATGAGCGCTGTAGCCACTTATAGTGTGTATTTTGGCGTTAATATTAATGCGGAGATTATTAATAAATACATAGCCATTTTTTGGGCCATAGGTTTGTATGTCGCGACCTAAAGTACCTCGGCCTTGGTAACCTACAAATAGTACGTCGGTGGTTTCATCTGTTAAAAATCGCTCTAGATAGTTTACTATTCGTCCGCCGCTGCACATACCGCTTGCAGCTAGAATAATAGCGGGGGTTTGACGGGTGGCTAAGTAATTTATTAACGCTAAGTGCTCGCTATGCGTATTTATTGTAGTGAGGTTTTCAAAGTCGAGAGGATGGCGGCCTTTGGCTACTTTTTGTTTTGCTTCTTCATCCCATAAATATTTAAATTTTCGATATTGCTGAGTAAAGTTAGCCGCCATCGGGGAGTCGAGTATTACTTGTATTGTACGCCAAGGTGAGTTTTTAGTTGAAGCATGAATTAGCTGTTCAAGTTCGTATAACAGCTCTTGTGTACGGCCTATACTAAATACGGGTACAAGCACGACGCCATTGTCGGCAACAGCGCGCTCAATCACGGCTTTTAAGGTGTGCGTACGTTGTTTTCTCCCTTGATGGTTTTTATCACCATAGGTTGACTCAATAACTAAAGTATCTGCTTTATAAGGGGCTTTAGGGGCGGGTAGTAAAGGTGTATAGGGCGCGCCTAAATCACCTGAAAAAACCACTCTGTGATTATTGCTCGCTTTATAAGGAGGCGTGCTTATGTCTATTTCTACATAAGCCGAGCCTAAAATATGCCCTGCTCGTTGTAGTCGGGCTTTCGCTGTGTGTTCACCCTTACAAGGAAGATCGAACCAAGTTTTAAAATCAACTTCAATAATTTGCTGTTTAAGTAATCTTAGGCACGTATCTATTATTTTTTGATCGCGTGTGACTCCCACTTTTAATGCATCTTCAATGACTAACGGCAGTAAACTTGCTGATGCAACAGAGGTAAATATAGGGCCTTTAAAGCCAGCCATCAATAGGTAGGGGATTCGGCCAACATGATCAATATGGCAATGGGTGACGATCAGCGCGCGAACTGTGTCTATATTAAATTCGATGTTTAGATCATCTACAGAGTCTTCACCCTGAAATAGCCCGCAGTCAATTAGAAAAGAGCTTCGGTCGTTTATTATCAGCTGGTGGCATGAGCCTGTTACGCCATTTACCGCTCCATGGTGAAGTATTTGCATTTTACGTCCTTATGTTTTGGCTGCGGGTTGCGGGCCACAGGTTACGGCTTGAAGCCCGAGCCTAGCACTTAGAGCCTAACGCCTTTATTTTATAAGTAAATATAGCAGGCAATTAATAGTTTGGAATTTTAGTGGGTTACCATAGCAAAATTGCGCGAGGTGCTAGTAAAAACCTAGATCCTAGAGTTGCTTTTCAAATATGCCGTTTAGCTTTTGTTCTGGGTTCATCCCGCATCTTTTAGTGATTTTTTACCACAGAGGTCACAGAGTGCACAGAGGAAGTGATTAAAGATAAAGAGCAGTGATATTAGAACTTAGATATAAGCACTGGATTTCTCGGTGTAGCGCGAAGCGCCTCGGTGCTCTCTGTGGTTCAAAAAAATTAAAACACTATTTACCACAGAGGCCACAGAGTGCACAGAGGAAGTAGTTAAAAATAAAAGGCAGTGATATTAGAACTTAGATGCAAGCAATGGATTTCTCGGTGTAGCGCGCAGCGCCTCGGTGTTCTCTGTGGTTCAAAAAATTAAAACGCTATTTACCACAGAGGACGCAGAGTACACGGTGGAAATGATTAAAGACATGTTTTATTTGCCTTGTCTTCTCTGTGTAGCGCGAAGTGCCTCGGTGTTCTCTGTGGCAAGAAATGTTTTGTAGGCGGGGCTTTATGCCGTACAAGTGTTTGGTTAAGAGTGGAATGTTAAAGAGTACGAGCTAGGGGCGCGATTTAAAATTTAGTTGTGAAGCAAGGGGGTCTCACTTTCGCTCACTTCTCTCTCAGTTTATGCATAACTTAAATGGGTTATATACTAAGTTGCGAAGAGCGCATGATGATTTAGAGGTGCAAAGTAAGGAACAAAATTATAAACAAAAGAGCTCCTTATTTGCCAATAACTTAGCTTTAACTATACTTTCTGTTATTCATAGCATTACTTTTTATTTTAAGGCTACTTATGAAGATAACAGTGGTGGGCACGGGTTATGTTGGTTTATCTAATGCAATGTTGTTAGCACAACATAATGAAGTCATTGCATTGGATATAGACGAACAAAAAATTGCGTTATTAAATAATAAGCAGTCCCCCATTGTTGATGATTACATTAGTGAATATTTACAGCGAAATGATTTAAATTTCACTGCTACAATAAATAAAAATCAAGCGTATACAAGTGCTGATTTCATTATTATTGCTACACCTACCGATTACGATACTCATACGAATAACTTTAACACTAGCTCTGTTGAGGCAGTTATAAAAGATGCACTCATGTATAACTCCGATGCGGTAATAGTAGTTAAATCAACGGTGCCTGTGCGCTTTACTCAGCGAATAAAAAAGCAGTTTGGTATTGACAATGTGTTATTTTCACCAGAATTTTTACGTGAAGGTAAGGCTTTGTACGATAATTTATACCCATCACGAATTATTGTCGGAGAGCAAAGCGAACGCGCCACTGCATTTGCAAATTTGTTAAAGCAGGGCGCTATAAAAGAGAATATAGAGGTTCTTTTTACTGACTCAACTGAAGCTGAAGCTATAAAGCTTTTCTCTAATACTTACTTAGCGATGCGTGTTGCTTATTTTAACGAGGTAGACACCTATGCTGAATCACATAATTTAAATAGTAAGCAGATCATAAAGGGGGTGGGACTCGACCCTCGAATTGGCGAACATTACAATAATCCCTCATTTGGTTATGGTGGTTATTGCTTACCAAAAGACACTAAGCAGCTATTAGCTAATTACAAAGATGTGCCAAATAATATGATAAGTGCGATTGTTGATGCCAATACTACCCGCAAAGATTTTATTGCAGACTCAATTGTTAAACGTAATCCAAAAGTTGTGGGTATTTACAGGTTGGTTATGAAAACCAACTCTGATAATTTTAGGGCGTCAGCCATTCAAGGGATTATGAAACGAATTATGGGCTACAACATTGAAATGATTGTTTATGAGCCTGAATTGAAAGATGATGTATTTTTTAATTCACGAGTAATCCGTGATTTAAATGAGTTTAAACAACTTTCAGATATTGTTGTGTCTAATCGAATGGTTGATGAGCTGAGTGACATAACAGATAAAGTATACACACGCGATTTATTTGGTAGTGATTAAAATATCGTTAAAGGCTTAAGGCCACGGGCTGCTGGTTACGAGCGACGAGTTAGGCACCTAAACCTAAGCCCTAAACCCTAAAACCAAATACTGACGCGGGGTGAACCCGCTGCTACAGGCATAAAAAAACCTTGCGATATTAACCGCAAGGTTTTTAAACTTCTCGAACCTCGAACCTAGCCCTTAAAAGCGTCTTGTAGTGGGGGTACTACTTGCTTTTTACGGCTTAATACGCCGTCTAGCCATACTTTACCGTCTTCTGGTTTTTCACCATAAGCTTGCTCAACTAGGCTAGCATCGTCTGATGCAATTAGCATTTGTGAGCCTTCTTTCATAATGTCGGTCAGAAGTAAAAATACCGAGTGACGACCGCCTTCTTCTTTAAGCTTCGCGATGTCGGCTTCAAGGTCGGCTTTAATCTCGTCAAATACCGTAAGGTCAATAACTTCTAACTGACCAATACCAACGAGGTTACCGTTCATGTTAAAGTCTTTAAAGTCACGCATTACTAAGTCACGTACTGGCGTATCTTCAACGGCTGATTTAACGCGGAACATGTCCATGCCTAGTTCTTTGAAGTCTTCAATGCCTGCAATTTCTGCAAGCGCTTCAACACATTTAATATCGGCCGTAGTACAGGTTGGTGATTTAAAGATAACCGTGTCGCTTAAAATAGCGCAAAGCATAATGCCAGCAATATCTTTAGGGATCTCAACGTTGTAGAAGTCATACATCATTTTAATAATGGTGTTTGAACAACCAACAGGGCGGATCCAACACTCAAGGGGTGTCGATGAGGTTAAATCACCTAGTTTATGGTGATCAACCACACCCACTACGCGAGCCTGATCAATATCGTCAGGTGCTTGGGTTTTTTCTGTGTGGTCTACAATATAAACGTCTTCGCCAGCGTAGCTAAGTTTTAGCTCAGGTGCTTCAAAACCGAATTTATCTAAAATAAATTGTGTTTCAGGTGACACTTCACCCAGGCGAGTTGGGATTGCTGGTTCATCAATTTGGTTTTTTAAATAAGCCAGTGCAATTGCACCACATATTGAATCTGAATCTGGGATTTTATGGCCCACTACATACATTGACATGACTAAACTCCTTAAAATTTGCCGATATTCTAGCAAAGTCTTTGGGTTTTAACATATAGACAGTGTAATTAAGTTTTGGTTACACTTTAAATCGATATTATTAATTGGAAGACCCACATGCAACTCGGCCGAAAAGGTTGGAACAATGTTATTATTTTTTCGATGTTGATTATGATCTTCTTTTTAAATGGACTGCATAAAAACATAGGGAATGATGAAACACAGGCGCAATTGCAGCCACTACTTCCTCCTCAAAGTTTTGTATTAACACTTAAATTTATCGACCAAAAAATTGAGCGTATTGGCACTAGTTGGCGTACTACTGCTTTGCATAAAAATGTACCGCTTAGTTGGCAAGGCTCAGAGCAGCAACTTAGTGAGCTGGTTTATTTATGGCAAAATACCGCGCTGATGACCACCACACCTGATGCGCTTGATATGAATAAGCCACTATCGGTAGCCACGTTTGAACTCGCCGGTGAGCCCCTATCTTGGGTGTACTTATTATTTGAGGCGAATGGTCAGTATTATCTATTCGATAAAACCAGTCAGCGATTATTGTTGCTAGATTTAACTACTGCAAAACAATTATTTCCAAGTTTTACCTTTTCATAAGTGAGTTTTATAAATGCCTGAATTACCAGAAGTAGAAGTTAGCCGTATGGGCATTACCCCCCATGTGCTAAACCAAGTTGTGACTAAGGTAAATATTCATAATGCCAGTATGCGCTGGCCTGTGCCAGATGAGGTGTATCAACTTGAGGGGTTAGTGGTTAGCAGTATTGAGCGCCGTGCTAAATACTTATTGTTAAAGTGCGAGTTAGGCTCGGCTATATTGCATTTGGGGATGTCGGGGAACTTGCGGGTTGTGAACGCCAATGAGCCACTTAAAAAGCATGACCATGTTGAGTTTATTTTAGCGAATAATAAGGCGCTGCGTTTAAATGACCCCCGTCGCTTTGGTTGCTGTTTATGGCAAGCCCCCAATGAAGAGCATAAGTTACTTGTTAAATTAGGCCCAGAGCCACTCACCGATGACTTTTTTGCTAAACGTGTTTATGAGCAATCTCGCAATAAAAAAGTGCCTGTTAAACAGTTTATTATGAATAACGCCGTGGTGGTTGGGGTTGGTAATATTTACGCTAACGAATCATTATTTAAAGCGGGTATCGATCCGCGAAAAGAAGCCGGTAAGGTCAGTTTAAAACGCTACCAAGCATTAATCCCAATTATAAAAGACACCCTAGCCGCAGCAATCACTCAAGGTGGCACAACGTTGAAAGACTTTGCCCAAAGTGACGGTAAGCCAGGCTACTTTGCGCAGCAGCTATTAGTGTATGGCCGAAAGGGCCAGCCTTGTGTAAATTGCGAGAGCGAACTAACTGAAATTCGTCTAGGGCAACGCAGCACCGTTTTTTGTGAGGTGTGTCAGAAATAATAAAGGTATTAGGTGTTAGGTACTAGGAAAACCTCAAACCTATGGCGCTCTCTTTCCGCGAGGCGCCTCTGTGCACTCTGTGGCGCAAAAGTTTAAAGGTGTTAGGTAGAGATTAAGCCAAGCACGGTGTTTGGATTAAACTTAGGTGGGTCTTTATGTCGTGCAGGTGTTTGGTTAAAGGTAAAAGAGCAGGTTTTAGGTGTTAGGTAGATATTAAGCCACGTACATTGCAAGGATTGAGCGTATGCGGGGCTTTATGCCGCGCATTAGGTGTTAGGTAGAGATTAAGAGCAAAATTTAGGTTGTATTTTATTAAATAAAAACTAAGCTCAGAATATATCATTAAGGATAATAGATATGATGAATTTTGAAAGTTTAGAGGTATGGAAACGAGCTGCTCGTTTAAGTGCAGATATATATAAAAATCCAACAATAACAAAAGATTTTGGTTTTCGAGATCAGTTAACACGCGCAGGATTGTCTGTACCTAGTAATATTGCTGAGGGAATGACACGAGATAGTGACAGAGAAAAAGTGCGTTTTTTAGATATTGCTCGTTCTTCTTTAGCTGAAGCTAGAACACAAATTTATATAGGTATTGATATAAACTATATTGATTCGAATGTCGGCCAACTTTGGTTGTGTGAAACATCTGAGTTATCAAAAATGCTATCGAGCCTAATCTCTAAAATTAAAGAACGAATCTGAGAGATTTAAATTGTTTAAGCTATTCTTAATTGCCCATACCGATTTTATAGTTATTTTTGATAAAACCTAAAACCTAAAACCTAAAACCTAAAACCTAAAACCTAAAACCTAAAACCTAAAACCTAAAACCAAAACCTTTATGCGGAAAAAACAACC
>NZ_PNDI01000076.1:0-323 GCF_005887465.1 Pseudoalteromonas sp. S1610
GGGTGATTAGCTCAGTTGGGAGAGCATCGCCCTTACAAGGCGAGGGTCACTGGTTCAAGTCCAGTATCACCCACCACATTCTAATGTGTCGTATCTAAGTTCTATATGGGTAATTAGCTCAGTTAGAAATAAGAGAGTGTCATCGTTATTTACAAATAACGGCGAGGTTCACTGGTTAAAGTCCAGTACTATTTTTATAATAGTTTAGTTTAATTTATATGTGGGTGATTAGCTCAGTTGGGAGAGCATCGCCCTTACAAGGCGAGGGTCACTGGTTCAAGTCCAGTATATAAACGAAGATAATAGAGGAATTAAACTGTGTT
>NZ_PNDI01000077.1:0-10561 GCF_005887465.1 Pseudoalteromonas sp. S1610
CGTTACCCGTTACCCGTTACCAATAAGCTTAAATATAGAATACTTATAATAAGTTTAATTTTTTTTATTTTTTGCTTCACAAGCATGGGGATATTATGTATTATGCGCGCCACACCAAACAAGGTGTATGTAGTGGCGGTTGTAGCTCAGTTGGTAGAGCCCCGGATTGTGATTCCGGTTGTCGCGGGTTCGAGCCCCGTCAATCGCCCCACTATTTTCTAAGTCCTCTCAGTAATATCCAAAGTTAATTTTTTAGTTATCTCTAGTTTTCATAAAGCCAAACATAAAATAAAAAAATACGCTCTTATCTGTAGCCGCCGGTTTCCCCAGCGTTGATTTATATCGTTATTTGGTGCTTTTGATAAAAGCCTGATGCGACATGAAGTCACTGCTAAATAAATATTACAAATAATACCAGTAATAGCAGGTTTTCCCCGCACCACACAGCCCGTTGCCCGTATTTGACGCTCTAAGCGCGCTGAGAACATGTTATATTCTCAGCGCCTCATACACTTGGGTATTTGCTGCCCTTGCTTAAGTTGTTAACCTACTTTAAAAGAAAGACCTAGTGACGCTAATGCTTTAGAGTGTTTTTCAATCGCATCAGACTCTGTACCTACACTATGCGCTTGGGCTAAGTTTTCTGAAGACGCACTACTAATATTTGAAATATTACGGCTAATTTCTTGCGATACCATGCTTTGTTCTTCCGCAGCGGTTGATATTTGCGTTGCTAAATCAGAAATATCAGTAATTGCAGCATATACTTTTGAGACGATATCTTGGCTATTGCGGGTTTCTTTAACACAGCTCTCTGCCGCATTCTTACCAGCTTCCATTGTTTTTGACCAGTTGAGTAACGTAGACTGCATTTCAGATATAGAAACTTGAATTTGCTCTGTAGCGGTATGCGTTCTACTTGAGAGTGCTCGCACTTCATCAGCAACAACCGAGAACCCTCTACCATGCTCACCGGCACGCGCAGCTTCTATAGCCGCATTAAGTGCAAGTAAATTTGTTTGATCGGCAATCCCTTGTATCTCTTGCATTATGCCACCAATTTTTTCAGCCTCTGTTGCTAGCTCGCTCGCTGAACTTGCCGAGTTATCCACCTCGTTGGCGAGTAACGATACTTCACGCATGGTGCCTGACATCGCTTGCGTTGCGCTTTCGCAGTCTTGGTGAGCTTGTTGCACTCGTTGGTTAGTTACTAAAGTATTTTTTGCTACTTCATCAATTGAATGCACCATTTCCTCAACGGCAGACGACACTTGATGTAATTCAGACGCTTCTTTTTCAACACCGGCCTGCGCAGCTTCAGCACAAGTTTTGAGGGAGTCAGCACCTTTACTCAGGCTTAAAGTACCATCAATAATACGGCCAACAATGGTCGTTACTTTACCCTCAAGTAATTTAATCTGAAAATCACTATAGCTGAGGCTGTCGCTACCAGAATAAATATGCCGAGATACGCTATCTGGACCTGCTTTGGTTTTTTTGATTGTGCTTTGCGAACGAATTAACTCTTCATAAAAAATAACAAAAGGCAGAGGAACAAACAGTAAACATAACCAGAACATATAACTTGCTAACCAAGCAATTAAAGCTGCACAGCCAATAAATAGAGGAAGTTTAAATGCGGCTAATTTTTCACTTAAAGGGACAATTGATTGACCGTTGTTTAAACGTTGGTAAAGCTTTTCTGCGCGGTTTTTATATTCTGGAAGGAGTTGTTGGCGGACTGATTGATAACCTACTTTTTTACCGTTTTCGTAAATAGGGGTAACAAATGCATCAACCCAGTAATAACGCCCATTTTTACATCTATTTTTTACAGCTCCTCGCCATGCGGTATCGCTTTTTAAATTAGACCACATATCACCAAATGCCGCAGGTGGCATGTCTGGGTGGCGAACCATGTTATGGTTTTTCCCTTTTAACTCATTAATGGTATACCCTGAAACTTTACAAAAGCTATCATTTGCATAGGTGATAACCCCTCGTAAATCTGTTGTAGAAACTAACTCTTCGTCAATGCCAAACGAAACTTCCTGGTCTACCGTTGCTTGATTTCTTCTACTCATAGTGGGTGCTTCATTATTTTTTAATGGATGAATTTGCGGAATGTTAATTTATAAGTGTATAAAACACAATTATACATTTTTACTATATGTTAATAGTATTGAAACTACTGAAACTTTATTCTACTCATTTACACACCAAAAATATACATTTAAAAACATACAGTTACAAATGTTCACGCGAATTAAAAAGAATTACTCTTTCATAAAATCCTACATTTAAAAAGGATATAAGCAGAATAGCATCTAACTAAGAATAGTTTAGACCTACAAGGAGGAAGTATCCAAAAACCTCTTCTTAAAAAAGGGCAAAAAAAATGCCACCAAAATGGTGGCATTTACACACGGGGGTATTTCTACTTATAGAAATTTTTTACTTTTTGTTTACTTAAACATTTTTTAAAAAGGTAGCATTTACACCCATTTCAAGCAACTTAAAACGCTAAACGGTTAACTCATCGGAACAGTTTATAGAGTTAAACTCTAATACATACGTATTTATCTTCTAGGTATTCATCTAAACCTTGGTGACCACCCTCTCTTCCAAGGCCTGATTGTTTTACCCCACCGAACGGTGCTACAGGGTTTGATATAACCCCCTCATTTACACCTACCATGCCAAACTCTAACCCTTCGCTTACACGATAGATTTGTTTAATGTTTTGGCTATAAAAGTACGCAGCTAACCCATAAGGGACGTCATTAGCAAGCGCAAGGACTTCGCTTTCTTCATCAAATGGGATCACCGTTAATACAGGGCCAAATACTTCTTCGTGATAAATATCCATTTGTGTAGTGACATTAGTAACTATTAATGGGTTTTGAAAGCTGCCACCTAAATTGCTGTTATCACCAATTAGCGTAGCGCCTTTATCGAGAGCATCTTTAATCAGTTGTTGCACTTTCTCTTTTGCTTTGGGATAAATAAGCGGGCCTATGTCGGCATTTTCATCAAAACCGTTTGCAACGTTGAGCGCAGCGACTTTAGGTGTAATTTTTTCAAGCACTTCATTTAATATACTGCGCTGGATGAAGATACGATTTGCCGCCACACACGCTTGGCCACTATTTCTAAATTTAGCCGCCATTAAGCCATCAATAGCGTCATCAATATCGGCATTATCAAAAATAATGAACGGCGCATTGCCACCTAATTCCATTGATGTTTTTTTAATTGTCTGTGCACACTGTGATAGTAACTGCTTACCTACACCTGTAGAGCCAGTAAAGGTGAACTTACGTACCACCTCTGAGTCAGTCAACATTTTACCAACGTCTTTAGCGTTTTGTGATACCAACACATTAAATGCACCTTTTACAAAGCCAGCCTGATCAGCTAAATACGCTAAAGCAATAGCACATAGTGGTGTATGTTCAGAAGGTTTTAAAATGAAACTACAGCCAGCAGCATAAGCAGGGGCTACTTTTCGAGTTACCATAGCCACAGGAAAGTTCCATGGTGTTATACCGGCAACCACGCCAATAGGCTGTTTATAGCTGGTTAGGCGATGCTGGTTATCGGTTGCAGGGATCACATCCCCATAGCTACGTTTAGCTTGCTCAGCAAACCACTTAATAAAGCCGGCGCCATAATCTATTTCACCGAGAGATTCTTTAAGTGGTTTCCCCTGCTCTTTGGTCATAAGTGTAGCTAACGTTTGTTTATGTTTAATCACCAACTCATACCAACGCATCAAAGTTTCACTTCGCTCGGTTGCATTGGTGGCTTTTAATTTTACAAACGCGCCTTTTGCCGCATCAATAGCTGTATTTACACCTTGCTCGTCAATGTCGCTTACATCAACAATACTTTGTTCGGTGGCGGGATCATCAACGCTAAAGCGTGTGCTAGTTTGATAAAATTCACCGTTTATAAACGAGTCTGAAAAAATAAGATCACTCAAAATACACCTCCGAAATGGGTTTTGGGCCTCGGGCTTCGATAAATTACCCGCACCTCGCAGCCCGTCGCTCGTAACCTTTAAAAAGACGCGAGATAAACCCGCTGCTACTTATACAAACAAAAAAGCCGCTGTGTTAAACAGCGGCTTTTAATATAATAGTCGTTAATTAAAAACTAGTGTTCTTCATTAACGATATTGAGATTGTACTTAGGTATTTCAACCACTAAGTCTTCATCTCTAATAATTGCTTGGCAACCTAAACGTGACTCTGGTTCTAAACCCCAGGCTTTATCTAGCATGTCGTCTTCTAGGTCGTCACTTTCATCTAATGAGTCAAAACCTTCACGGATCACTAAGTGACAAGTTGTACATGCACATGACTTTTCACAGGCATGAGGAATGCTAATGCCATTTTTAAGCGCGATATCAAGTACCGTTTCGCCAGCGGGCGCTTCTATTGCAGCACCGTCAGGACACAACTCCGGATGGGGAAGAAAAACAATTTGTGGCATTCTAATCTCTCTTATATATTGTCTACTGACTGGCCTGTTAAGGCTTTTTTAATTGATGCATCCATTCTACGCGCGGCAAAATCACTACTCGCATTGTCCATTTTTTCAATGGCTGCTTTAATTTCGCTTGGCTCTTGTGCACTCTCGCGTACTTTTGCAAGTTCGTTTATTTCCACTTTTAGCGCCGCTAGTTGCTCAGGCTCAAGTAAATCGCCATCAGCTGCTAAAGAGGCTTCCATTGCTTCTATTACACGAAGCGCTTCAACTTGTTGCTCTTTAAGCATACGCGCTTGCATGTCGCCTTTAGCGTTACTCATCGACTCTTTAAGCATATTAGCAACTTGGTCGTCAGACAAACCAAACGACGGTTTTACTTGTATTTCTGCTTGAACGCCGGTTGATTTTTCCATGGCTGATACGCTTAGTAAACCATCAGCGTCTACTTTAAAGGTAACGCGAATATGCGCCGCTCCCGCCGCCATAGGTGGAATGCCTTTTAAGCTGAACTTTGCCAGCGATCGACAATCGTCAACCAGTTCACGCTCACCTTGTAATACATGCAACGACATAGCCGTTTGACCATCTTTAAACGTAGTAAATTCTTGCGCACGTGCAACTGGGATAGTGGTATTGCGTGGAATGATTTTTTCAACCAAGCCACCCATAGTCTCAAGGCCTAGCGACAACGGTAACACATCCAGCAGTAACATGTCTGAATCTGGCTTGTTACCAATTAATACGTCTGCTTGTAATGCGGCACCCAGAGCAACAACACGATCAGGGTCAATTGAAGTGAGTGGTTGTTTATCAAAAAACTCGCCAACTTGAGTACGTACCAACGGCATGCGGGTTGAACCGCCAACCATCACCACTTGTAATACTTCTTGGTTTTCAATACCGGCATCTTTTACTGCACGACGACATGAGCGGAGCGTTTTTTTAACCAGTGGCATAGCCAGCTCGTTAAACTTCTCTCGCGTTACTTCAACCATGTATTTTTCATCGTCAAACTCAAGGCCAACATTCACTTTTTCGTATTGGCTGAGTGCTTCTTTACAGGCTTTGGCTTTGTTAATGAATAAACGTAATACCGAAGGAGATAAGCCCGTCACGCCAGTTTCTTGTTTTAAGTAATCAACTAATAATGAGTCAAAGTCGTCGCCGCCTAGGCTTGAATCGCCACCAGTGGCCAATACTTCAAACACGCCTTTATTTAAACGCAGTATAGAAATATCAAATGTTCCGCCACCTAAGTCATAAACAGCAATTATGCCTTCCTGGCCTGAGTCTAAACCATAAGCAACGGCAGCCGCGGTTGGCTCGTTTAATAAACGCAGTACATTAATGCCGGCAAGTTCAGCCGCATCTTTAGTGCTTTGGCGTTGTGCATCATCAAAATAGGCTGGTACGGTAATAACTGCGCCTAAAATATCTTGATTACCAAAGCTTTGTTCTGCACGTGCTTTTAGGGCACCTAAAATATGGCTTGATGCTTTTACTGGGCTGATTTCCCCGGCTTCAGTTGCTATCGCAAGTGCGCCGTTATCATCGCAAAATTGATAAGGCAGTTGGCCATAGCTTTGTTCTATTTCGGCTTGGGTTTTACCTAAAAAGCGCTTAACTGAAATAAGTGTATTAACCGGATCGAGTGTAGCTGCTTGCATCGCGTCTGCACCCACGGTTATGCCACCAGCTTGGTAACGCACTACAGACGGCAACATTGCTTCGCCTGACTCATCTGTAATAGTACGAGCTTCGCCGCTTTGTACGGTTGCTACTAATGAATTCGTGGTACCTAAGTCAATTCCAATTGCTAATTTATGTTCATGTGGTGCCGCGCTCTGCCCCGGCTCAGCAATTTGCAATAATGCCATAATGCTCTTTAAACTCGTGTTGCTCGCTTTGCAGCAAGTGAATTAATCGTCAAATAAACTGTCTTCAATGCGTTCAAGTTCGTCGCGTAACTTATAAACAAACTTTAGCTTACGGATACTGTCTGCTGCTTGTTGATATTGCTGCTCATCGTTACTTGCTAACTGCTCTGCCAATTGCGCACTGTATTGCTGATCAAGCTGTTTGATTTGTTTTTCAAAATGGGCAATAGCAGAATCAGGATCGCTTGCGGTCGCTAACTCTTCAAGCTCTTCGCGAAGCTCCATTTGCTGCATTAAAAACATAGGATCTTGCAATGTTTGCTGCTCAGCACGAATATCAACGCCCAGCTCGCTCAGCATATATTCTGCACGTTTAACGGGATGCTTAAGTGTTTGCAGTGCATCATTAATTTCGGCAGTACTTTGTACGGCCATTAATTTATCACGACTGCTAGCGTTAGCATGGCGATCAGGGTGAACAGCACGTTGAAGTTCTAAGTAGTGCTTGTTAATCGTTGCTAAATCAATATTGTAGTCAACGGGAATTGCAAATAACTCAAAATAACGCATAACTTCTCACAAATGACAAAGCCCTACATTAATTGGCAGGGCTTAGTTATACCCAAGTAGCTTAGGTATTCAAAACAAGTTTGAGCTTAAACGGTAAAGCTTTCGCCACAACCACACTCATCAGCTTGATTAGGGTTGTTAAATTTAAACCCTTCATTTAAGCCTTCTTTTGTGTAGTCGAGCTCAGTGCCGTCGATATAAACTAAGCTTTTAGCGTCGACAATTAAGGTAACGCCTTTAGCCGCAAATGTTTCATCGTCATCGTTTAGCTCATCAACAAACTCTAATACATAAGCAAGACCTGAACAGCCCGTCGTTTTAATGCCAACTCGCAGGCCTATGCCTTTACCACGGTTTGCTAAAAATGATTGTACGCGGTTTGCTGCCGCATCTGTCAATGTCACTGCCATGAATATCTCTTAGTTTGTATGTTTGCTTTTGTAATCTGCAATTGCTGCTTGAATTGCATCTTCGGCTAAAATTGAACAGTGAATTTTCACTGGTGGTAATTCTAGCTCTGCGCTGATATCAGTATTTTTGATAGTAGACGCTTCGTCTAATGTTTTGCCTTTAACCCACTCTGTTACCAGTGAAGATGAAGCAATTGCACTACCACAGCCGTACGTTTTGAATTTTGCATCTTCAATCACGCCTTCTGCAGAAACTTTAATTTGCAGCTTCATTACGTCACCACATGCTGGTGCGCCTACCATACCCGTTGCCACTGACGGATCGTTTTTATCTAGAGCACCTACGTTACGTGGGTTTTCTACGTGGTCGATTACTTTATCACTGTAAGCCATAATTCTATCCTCACTACCTGCTAGGTATGGGCTCCACTAATTAGTGGTGCGCCCATTCAACTGAATCTAAATCAACACCTTCTTGGTGCATTTCCCAAAGAGGAGACATTTCACGTAAACGGCCAATCGAGTTTTTCATTAGCTCAACGGTGTAATCAATCTCTTCTTCTGTGGTAAAACGGCCAATACTAAAACGAATTGAACTATGTGCTAATTCGTCGTTGCGGCCTAATGCACGTAATACGTAAGAAGGTTCTAAACTTGCAGATGTACAGGCTGAACCTGACGATACCGCAATATCTTTAACGGCCATTAGTAACGACTCACCTTCAACAAAGTTAAAGCTGATATTAACAATACCAGGTACTGATTGGTCTTGTGTGCCGTTAAAGTACACTTCGTCCATATCTGTTAAAATGCCGTCGATTAGGCGTTTACGTAACGCACTGATGTGTGCGTGATCTTTTTCAAAATCTTGTTTTGCAATTCTAAATGCTGCGCCCATACCTACTAACTGATGGGTTGCTAATGTACCAGAACGCATACCACGTTCATGGCCGCCACCGTGCATTTGTGCTTCTAAACGGGCACGTGGTTTACGGCGAACATACAAAGCACCTACGCCTTTAGGGCCGTATACTTTGTGCGCCGAGAATGACATGAAATCTACTTTGGTTTGTTGCACATCGATTAAAACTTTACCTGCGCTTTGTGCTGCATCTACGTGGAACATAATTTTACGTTCGCGACACATTTCACCAATAGTGTTGATGTCTTGGATTACACCTAGCTCGTTATTTACATGCATAATACTTACAAGCACAGTGTCGTCACGCATCGTATCTGCTAATTTTTGCAGATCAAGTAGGCCGTTTTCTTCAACGTCCATATAAGTTACTTCAAACCCTTGACGCTCAAGCTCACGACATGTGTCGATAACTGCTTTGTGTTCAGTTTTAGCGGTAATAACATGCTTACCTTTTTTCTTGTAAAACTGAGCTGCACCTTTAATAGCAAGGTTATTTGATTCTGTTGCACCCGATGTGAATACAATTTCACGTGGGTCTGCATTAATTAAATCGGCAATGTCAGTACGTGCTTGGTCAACGACTTCTTCAGCTTGCCAACCAAAACGGTGTGAACGCGATGCTGGATTACCAAAATTACCGTCCATAGTCAGGCACTGCATCATTTCTTTGGCAACTCGTTCGTCAACGGGCGTAGTTGCTGCGTAATCTAAATAAATCGGTAACTTCATTTCTCTCTCCGCTGCAGGTCAACCTTAAAGTTGACAGCTTACTTGCATATTTTCCAACTGCTTAATTGCATCATTAACGCTGTTTTCTTGGCGAAGAGCGACCGCTTTAACGTCCGACTTTTCAACCAGTTCAGCTAAGGTAATATTATTTAAAAATTCTTCAATTCGTGCGCTTAAGTCTGACCACAATGTATGGGTTAAACAACGCATGCCACTTTGACAACCAGTATTGCTTCGCTGACACCGTGTAGCGTCAACAGATTCATCTACCGCATTGATAACATCGCCAACTGAAATTACATCGGCCTCACGTCCTAGTAAATAGCCCCCACCAGGACCTCGAACAGAACTCACTAGCCCATTTTTACGTAAACGGGCAAATAACTGCTCAAGATAAGACAAAGAAATTTCTTGGCGCTGCGAAATATCTGCAAGCGCTACAGGGCCTATATTTGCATGTAGTGCAACATCCAGCATGGCTGTAACGGCATATCTGCCTTTTGATGTTAACTTCATAACGCCCCCCGCACAAAAGAGTGCAAATTTTAATTACCAGAGTAGATTAGTCAAGTATTATCCTGATTGGCTAGCCTCAAACGGCAACCGATAAACTTGTAATACCCGACTGTTTTGGTCAAGTATTGGGTCTATTGTAATTACCTGAGTAATTTAGTCAAGTATTAGTGGAGTAATAAAGGGCGCTATTTATAACTAATTGCTATTTTATAGACTTATTAATTGAGGTAAGAATACCTCGTAATATGTTCATTTCAGCATCTTCAGGGCGAGCACGATTAAACAAGCGACGTAGCTTAGTCATTACCATGCCTGGGTGCTGCTTAATGATGAAGCCTGTTTTAAACAAGGTGTCTTCAAGGTGTTCGTAAAACAGCTCTGTTTGTTTAGACGATGGATATAGGGTGTCGTCTTCTTCTTGTTCCGCTTTAGGCTGTTGATTTAAAAATGCCATACGCGTTTCATAACATAAGGTTTGTACTGCCATCGCTAAATTTAGCGAGCTGTATTCTGGGTTAGCAGGAATACATACATGGTAATTACACAGTTGTAATTCTTCGTTTGTTAAGCCACTGTTTTCACGACCAAATACAAGTGCTACAGGGCCATTTACAGCTTCGCCAACAAGCTTTTCACCACATTCACGCGGCTCAACCATAGGCCACGATAATGTACGCGAGCGAGCACTAGTACCGATAGTTAATGCACAATCAGCAATGGCATCGGCAACCGTATCAACAACAACAGCATTACCAAGTACATCTGTAGCACCTGCAGCCAGTGCGCTGGCATGGCTATCTATTTCACAGGCAGGATCTACAAGGTATAACTTTGATAATCCCATGGTTTTCATGGCACGTGCCGCAGAACCAATATTGCCAGAATGTGATGTGTTTACTAAAACGATGCGAATATCATCTAAGATCATTACAGTGCTACTTATCGAGTACAAAAAAATTGCGCAAATTCTAGCATGAAAACGCGCTGAGATCCTATATTCAATAGTCGAGATCTTAAAGATCAGTTCGGGGTTCGGGGTTCGG
>NZ_PNDI01000078.1:0-3109 GCF_005887465.1 Pseudoalteromonas sp. S1610
ATCATTCAGTGCCATTTAATCCTCGGATTAATTGGTATCTACTTTAGTATTCAATATTAACTTCTGGCGAAGTTAAACTGTCACGAAACAAAGACCCGTTTGGGTTGTATGGTTAAGTGACTAAGCGTACACGGTGGATGCCTTGGCAGTTGGAGGCGATGAAGGACGTATTAACTTGCGATAAGCCTAGTCAAGCTAGTAAAAAGCACTTGAGACTAGGATTTCCGAATGGGGAAACCCACCTGCTTGCAGGTATCGTTAACTGAATACATAGGTTAACGAGGCGAACGCGGAGAACTGAAACATCTAAGTACCCGTAGGAAAAGAAATCAACCGAGATTCCGATAGTAGCGGCGAGCGAAATCGGAACAGCCCTTAAGCTTATTATGTGTTAATGGAAGGCTCTGGAAAGTGCCACGATACAGGGTGATAGTCCCGTACATGAAAATGCATTTTAAGTGAAATCGAGTAGGTCGGAGCACGTGAAACTTTGACTGAATATAGGTGGACCATCATCTAAGGCTAAATACTCCCAACTGACCGATAGTGAACCAGTACCGTGAGGGAAAGGCGAAAAGAACCCCTGTGAGGGGAGTGAAATAGAACCTGAAACCGTGTACGTACAAGCAGTAGGAGCCCCTCGAGGGTGACTGCGTACCTTTTGTATAATGGGTCAGCGACTTATATTTTGTAGCGAGGTTAACCGATTAGGGTAGCCGTAGGGAAACCGAGTCTTAACTGGGCGAATAGTTGCAAGGTATAGACCCGAAACCCGGTGATCTAGCCATGGGCAGGTTGAAGATTGAGTAACATCAATTGGAGGACCGAACCCACTAACGTTGAAAAGTTAGGGGATGACCTGTGGTTAGGAGTGAAAGGCTAATCAAACCGGGAGATAGCTGGTTCTCCCCGAAATCTATTTAGGTAGAGCC
This sequence comes from Pseudoalteromonas sp. S1610, assembly GCF_005887465.1. GTDB lineage: Bacteria > Pseudomonadota > Gammaproteobacteria > Enterobacterales > Alteromonadaceae > Pseudoalteromonas > Pseudoalteromonas undina. Next base: position 933 of record NZ_PNDI01000078.1, read on the forward strand.
TCGGACGAATACTTACGGGGGTAGAGCACTGTTAAGGCTAGGGGGTCATCCCGACTTACCAACCCTTTGCAAACTCCGAATACCGTAAAGTAATATCCGGGAGACACACGGCGGGTGCTAACGTCCGTCGTGAAGAGGGAAACAACCCAGACCGCCAGCTAAGGTCCCAAAGTCATAGTTAAGTGGGAAACGATGTGGAAAGGCCCAGACAGCCAGGAGGTTGGCTTAGAAGCAGCCATCCTTTAAAGAAAGCGTAATAGCTCACTGGTCGAGTCGGTCTGCGCGGAAGATGTAACGGGGCTAAACTATGCACCGAAGCTGCGGATTCAGAATTTATTCTGAGTGGTAGGGGAGCGTTCTGTAAGCGGTTGAAGGTGTACCGGGAGGTATGCTGGACGTATCAGAAGTGCGAATGCTGACATGAGTAACGATAATGCGGGTGAAAAACCCGCACGCCGGAAGACCAAGGGTTCCTATCCCATGTTAATCAGGGTAGGGTAAGTCGACCCCTAAGGCGAGGCCGAAAGGCGTAGTCGATGGGAAACGGATTAATATTTCCGTACTTGGTATAATTGCGATGGGGGGACGGAGCAGGCTAAGCAAGCATGGCGATGGTAGTCCATGTGAAAGTGTGTAGGCTAGCGACTTAGGTAAATCCGGGTTGCTGTTAGGCTGAGACACGAGACGAGTCACCAAGGTGATGAAGTTGCTGATGCCATACTTCCAGGAAAAGCCTCTAAGCTTCAGATTATACCGAATCGTACCCCAAACCGACACAGGTGGTCAGGTAGAGAATACTAAGGCGCTTGAGAGAACTCGGGTGAAGGAACTAGGCAAAATCGTACCGTAACTTCGGGAGAAGGTACGCTCCGATTGGTGATGAGACTTGCTCTCTAAGCTGATTGGAGCCGCAGTGACCAGGTGGCTGGGACTGTTTATTAAAAACACAGCACTGTGCAAAATCGCAAGATGACGTATACGGTGTGACACCTGCCCGGTGCCGGAAGGTTAATTGATGGGGTTATCTTCGGAGAAGCTCTTGATCGAAGCCCCGGTAAACGGCGGCCGTAACTATAACGGTCCTAAGGTAGCGAAATTCCTTGTCGGGTAAGTTCCGACCTGCACGAATGGTGTAACCATGGCCACGCTGTCTCCACCCGAGACTCAGTGAAATTGAAATCGCAGTGAAGATGCTGTGTACCCGCGGCTAGACGGAAAGACCCCGTGAACCTTTACTACAGCTTGGCACTGAACATTGAACCTACATGTGTAGGATAGGTGGGAGACTTAGAAGCAGAGACGCTAGTTTTTGTGGAGTCGTCCTTGAAATACCACCCTTGTAGTTTTGATGTTCTAACGTTGGCCCCTGAATCGGGGTTACGGACAGTGCCTGGTGGGTAGTTTGACTGGGGCGGTCTCCTCCCAAAGAGTAACGGAGGAGCACGAAGGTTGGCTAAGTACGGTCGGACATCGTACGGTTAGTGTAATGGTAGAAGCCAGCTTAACTGCGAGACAGACACGTCGAGCAGGTACGAAAGTAGGTCATAGTGATCCGGTGGTTCTGAATGGAAGGGCCATCGCTCAACGGATAAAAGGTACTCCGGGGATAACAGGCTGATACCGCCCAAGAGTTCATATCGACGGCGGTGTTTGGCACCTCGATGTCGGCTCATCACATCCTGGGGCTGAAGTCGGTCCCAAGGGTATGGCTGTTCGCCATTTAAAGTGGTACGCGAGCTGGGTTTAGAACGTCGTGAGACAGTTCGGTCCCTATCTGCCGTGGGCGTTTGAGAATTGAGAGGGGTTGCTCCTAGTACGAGAGGACCGGAGTGAACGAACCGCTGGTGTTCGGGTTGTCATGCCAATGGCATTGCCCGGTAGCTACGTTCGGAACTGATAAGCGCTGAAAGCATCTAAGCGCGAAGCAGGCCTCGAGATGAGTTCTCACTAGACTTTTAAAGTCTCTGAAGGGCCGTTGAAGACTACAACGTTGATAGGCAAGATGTGGAAGTGGTGTGAGCCATTAAGCTAACTTGTACTAATTACCCGTGAGGCTTAACCATACAACGCCAAACGCGTTTTATGTGATAGTGAAACAAGCGAAGAAGTTAATATAACTAAAGTAGATACTAGAAGACTTTATTATCAGAATTCCAAATTTTAGTTAGTACGTAGCG